>CABSMZ010000286.1 GCA_902478875.1 uncultured Collinsella sp. | reverse complement strand
CGAGATCTAGTACGGTCTCGTGGGCTCGGAGATGTGTATAAGAGACAGTCAACGGGCAGGACGTAACACGCATGAAGCAGGCTAAGCTTTCGCAGTTCCGCCGCGAGGAGCTCGGCTTTATCTTCCAGGACTCCAACCTGCTCGATACGCTCACGGCACGCGAGAACATCGCCCTGCCGCTCACCATTGTCCGCACAAACTCGGCGGAGATTTCGACCCGCG
The DNA here is from genome assembly GCA_902478875.1 of uncultured Collinsella sp. Taxonomy (GTDB): domain Bacteria; phylum Actinomycetota; class Coriobacteriia; order Coriobacteriales; family Coriobacteriaceae; genus Collinsella. The sequence continues at coordinate 1,296 of CABSMZ010000286.1, read as the reverse complement.
TGCAGGATGTGGCAGCGCGCCTGTCCATCAGTCAGGTGCTCGACAAGTATCCCTACCAAATGTCCGGCGGCCAGCAGCAGCGCGTCGCCGCGGCTCGCGCGCTCGTCACCGACCCAACCATGATCATGGCCGACGAGCCCACCGGCGCCCTCGATTCCAAGAGCGCCCGCCTGCTGCTCGAGAGCCTGGAGGCCCTCAATCGCCGCCTGCGCGCCACCGTGCTCATGGTCACGCATGACAGCTTTGCTGCCAGCTACACGAGCCGCGTGTTGTTTATCCGCGACGGCAAGATCTTCACCGAGCTGCGCCGCGGCGACACCGATCGCCGAGAGTTTTTCGACCGCATTATGGAGGTCGTTGCCATGATGGGCGGTGAGGGCTCCGATGCTCTGTAAACTCGCCTGGGGCAACGTCCGCCGTGCCGGCCGCGACTACCTCGTCTACCTTTTGACGCTCACCCTGGGCGTCACGGTCTTCTATGCCTTCAACACCATCTCGATGCAGGTCGACATCGCCGGAATCGATGAAAAGGGCTTGGCGCAGGTTATGGGCAGCATGCTCGGTGACCTGACGTACTTTTTGGCCGGTGTCATGGCCTTTTTGATGGTGTACGCCAATAACTTCATCATGAAACGCCGCAAGAAGGAGTTTGGCCTGTACCAGGTACTCGGCATGGGGCGCGGGCGCGTCGCTACGATCATGGCGCTCGAGACCGTGATAGTATCGGTCGTGGCCTTTGTCGCCGGCATTGTGCTGGGCGTGGGGCTCTCCCAGCTCATGACGTTCTTTACGGCCTCGCTCTTTAAGACGCAGATCGCCAATTTCCACTTCTTTTTCTCGGTGCATGCGTTCAACCTGACCCTTGCCTGCATGCTCGTAATGTTTGTGCTCACGCTACTGCTGAACCTTCGCGCCGTGCGTCGTACCAAACTCATCGAGCTTATGGGTGCCGAGCGTCGCAACGAGAGCATCAAGACACGCAACCCCTGGATCGCGATTGCCATCTTTGCCGTGGGCGTGGTGCTTGTGGGCGTGGCCTATTACCGTCTGCTACGTGATGGGTTCCCGCTAACCGCGACGGACAGCAAGCTGCAAGAGGCCATGAACCAGTTTGGTATTACGACCGCCATGGTTACAGTGGGCACCTTTGCCCTGTTCTGGGGACTCTCGGGCATGCTCATCAAGCTGCTGCAGAGCCTGCGCGGCGTGTATTGGCGCGGCCTCAACATGTTTACCGTGCGCCAGCTTGCGGCCAAGGTCAACACGGTGTGCTTTTCGATGGGCGTCATCGCGATG
>CABSMZ010000285.1 GCA_902478875.1 uncultured Collinsella sp. | reverse complement strand
GTATAAGAGACAGAGGTTGCCCTGGCCGGAGAAGACATCAGCGCGGTCAACCAGAATCGGCAGGGCGGCGTTGAGGATGTTCTTGATGGCAAGGCACAGCGTGGCGATGGGCATGGCGAGCGCGATGGCTGCCTCGGTGCTCTGGCCCAGCTGGATAGCGAAGGCGCAGGCGAGCACGCCGCCGATCGTCTCATCAGGCGGCACGTAGGCGCCGATGGAGATTGAGCCCATGAACAGCAGCTCCAGGCTCGCACCGATCGCGAGGCCGGACTGCAGGTCCCCCAGCACCAGGCCCACGAGCGGGCACAGGACGATGGGACGGAACGCATAGAGCGTACCGAGCTGGCAGTCGAACTTACCAAATGCGGCGATAAGTCCGATGAGGATTGCTTGGGTAAGCATATATCCCCCTTTCCTAATAGGACACTACGAAGAGCTCAGACTCTTCGAAATTGAACGCCTAGAGCACGCTGGCGCAGTCAACCTTGGGGTCATCGGCCAGGGGTCGAATCTCGACCTCAACGCCACGATCCAGCATCTCGCGCACATCGGCTTCCTCGGCCGCGGTCAGGAAGATCTGACGAGAGACCTGACGAGCATCGGGACGCTTCTCGTCCTTGGGCTTGGTGTTGCCCAGGTTGACCGACTTGATCTGCGGGCAGCCCTCAACAAGCTGCTTTGCCTCAGCGATAGTGGCGACGCAGATGATCATCTTGTACTTGTCGGTCACGCCCGAGTTAATGGCCTCGATGGCATGCTCCATATCTTTGATGACGAGCTTGCAGCCGGCAGGCTTGCCCATCTTGAGCGTCATCTTCCACACCGGGTCGTTAGCGACCTTATCGCCCACGCAGAAGATGCAGTTGGAGCCAAGGCCCTGAACCCAGGAAACTGCGACCTGGCCATGAAGCAGGCGATGGTCAACGCGAAGTAGCTGAATCATAATGTGACCCCCCAAAGGTCTTGTGCCGTCATACGGCGTGTCAGTAGGTGCTGCGGATTAGAACTCTTCCTCCTCCTCGTCATCGACCAAAAGATCGTTGACAAACTTCACGCGCGTATCGTCCGCAGCGACGATGGCGCGAATCGTCTCCTCAACCGGCGCCGACTCGTCAGAGAACAGCAGCTGGATGAGCAGAGGAAGGTTCATGTTGGTAACGAGGTACGTGCGGGGACGCGTCTGGACGATCTTGGTGAACTCGTTGTTAACGCTACCGCCAAAGAGGTCGGTGCAGACAACGACATCATCGTCGGCAGACATGCCTGCCAGCAGTTTTTGGGCCTCCTCGGCCACGTCCATGCGGCCATCGACGAACATCGAAAGATCGTGGACGTTGTCGCGAGCGCCCGAGAGCAGCTCGACGCTCTCCTTGATGCCGGTGGCGAAGTGCGCATGGCTGGCGATGATGTACTGTCTCATTCTGTGTTCCTCTCAATAGCCCGGCACGTTCCCGCACCCGTTTTCTTTAGTAGTCGAACTGGTGATAGTAGCGACGATACTTGAGGTTGTGCTTGGTGACC
>CABSMZ010000284.1 GCA_902478875.1 uncultured Collinsella sp. | reverse complement strand
GCAGCGTCAGATGTGTATAAGAGACAGCGGTGGTGTCGGTGAGGCGGCTGTTGGGGCCGAGCTGGCACTCCTCGCCCACGGTGACGTGGCCGATCAGGTGCGTCTGCGGCCACACGACGGTGTCGCGGCCGATGACGGCATCGGGACCGATCCAGGCCTGCGTGGGATCGATGAACGTGACGCCCTCGGCCATCCAGTGCTCGTTGATGCGGTCGCGCGCGATGGCGGTGAGCTGCGCGAGCTGAATGCGGCTGTTGACGCCCAGGCCGTCGCGGTAGTCGTCGCAGTGGAAGATGGAGACCACCTGGCCGTGACCCTTGAGGATTTCGAGCATGTCGGGCAGGTAGTACTCGGACTGCGCGTTGTCGTTGCCGATCTCGTTAATGTGGGCGGCGAGCTGCGCGCCGTCAAAGGCGTAGCAGCCGGCGTTGCACTCCAGCAGCGTGGCGGCCTGCTCGGGCGTGCAGTCCTTCTGCTCGATGATGCGCTCGATCTGGCCGTCGGCGCCCAGCTTGATGCGGCCGTAGCCAAAGGGGTCGGGCGGGGTCATGGTCATGACGGTGCAGGCGAGCTCGCCGGTGGCGACGGTCTGCGCGAACTTGGCGACGGTGTCGGCGGTGATGAGCGGCAAGTCGCCGTTGAGCACGACGACGGGGCCTTGCGTGATGCCGCAGGCCTCGAGCGCGACCTTCACGGCGTGGCCGGTGCCCAGGCGCTCGGTCTGCTCGACGCACTCGACCTTGGTGGCGCTGCTGGCGTAGGCGCCGTCGATGAGGGCGCGCATCTCGTCGGCGTGGCTGCCGATGACGACCACGACGCGGCTGCAGCCGGCCTTGATGGTGGCGTCGACGATCCACTGAGCCATGGGCTTGCCCAGGATCTTGTGCGAAACCTTGCAGTGGTTCGACTTCATGCGGGTGCCCTCGCCGGCAGCGAGGATAATTGCGGTTGCGTCCATGTGATCTCCTGTTACGTTATAGAGACGTGTGTTTGGAAACGATACACGGCGCAATATGATACCGCAGGCATATGTTGAGCGCGTAACGATTGATGCGTGAGGGCCGATGTCGGTGCCGACGGCGTGACGTTTGTGCTGCTTGCGTGCGGCGTTGGCGGTGCTGCGGAGCTATCGTTTGAGCGAGGGGACGGGGGTGCCCGTGAACAACATACAAGAGGAGTTTGGCGGCGAGCCCGTCGCGGCGTTCTCGATGTCGCATCCGGCTGTGCCGGCACTCTATATAGTGCTGACGCTGGGGCTCACCATGTTCTCGATGCAGCCGGTGCTGATTGCGCTGTCACTTGCGGGCGGGCTGGCGTATGGATTTGCGACGCGTGGGGCTGCCCGCACGCTGGGCGCACTTCGCTGGCAGCTGCCGGTGATTTTGATTATCGCGCTGGTCAATCCACTGTTTAGTGCCTCGGGCTCGACGGAGCTGTTCCGTATTGGCATGCGCGCGGTGTATCTGGAGAGCATGGTATACGGCCTGTGCATGGGCGGGCTGTTTGTGGCGAGCGTGCTGTGGTTTGAG
>CABSMZ010000283.1 GCA_902478875.1 uncultured Collinsella sp. | reverse complement strand
AGATCTAGTACGGTCTCGTGGGCTCGGAGATGTGTATAAGAGACAGGCGCTACCCCGGCAAACCACGTGCGTCGCGAGTGCCCCGCCCCCACCGACAAGATCATCCTGTTGGGCGGCCGCACCGGCCGTGACGGCATCGGCGGTGCCACCGGCTCCTCCAAGACCCAGAACACCGAGTCCATCGAGACATCGGGCGCCGAGGTCCAGAAGGGCAACGCCCCGGTCGAGCGCAAGCTGCAGCGCCTGTTCCGCCGCGGCGATGCCTGCCGTCTGATCAAGCGCTGCAACGACTTTGGCGCCGGCGGTGTCTCGGTCGCTGTAGGCGAGCTTGCCGACGGCCTGTATGTCGACCTTGATACCGTGACCAAGAAGTACGACGGTCTTGACGGCACCGAGCTCGCCATCTCTGAATCCCAGGAGCGCATGGCCTGCGCCGTCGCCGACGGTGACGTCGAGGAGTTCATGGGCTACGCCGCCGAGGAGAACCTGGAGGCGACCGTTATCGCCGAGGTTACCGCCGAGCCGCGCATGCGCATGGCCTGGAACGGCGTCGCCATCGTCGATCTGTCCCGCGAGTTCCTCAACTCCAACGGTGCGCCCAAGCACCAGGTCGCCCACGTCTGCGCCCGCAGTGTGTGGCAGCCCAGCTGGGCCGGTACCACGCTCGCCGAGCGCATGACCTCGCTCGTCACCGACCTCAACGTCGCTTCCAACAAGGGCCTTTCCGAGCGCTTCGACTCCACCATCGGCGCCGCGACCGTGCTCATGCCCTTTGGCGGCAAGACGCAGCTCACCCCGAGCTCGGCCATGGTCGCCAAGTTCCCCGTGGACGGCGAGACCACCACAGCGAGTGCCATGGCATGGGGCTTCAACCCCTATTTGATGGAGGCCGACCAGTTTGCGGGCGCCTACCTGTCCGTGGTCGAGTCCATCGCCAAGCTCGTTGCCGCCGGCTTTGAGCACAAGCGCGCCTACCTCTCCTTCCAAGAGTACTTCGAGCGTCTGCGCACCGAGGCCGAGCGCTGGGGCAAGCCCACGGCAGCCGTCCTGGGCGCCCTCATGGCCCAAGTCGACCTGGGTGCCGGCGCCATCGGCGGCAAGGACTCCATGAGCGGTTCGTTTGAGGACGAGACCGGCGAGCTCAACGTTCCGCCGACCCTGATCAGCTTCGCCGTCGCCGTGGGCAAGGCCGCCCGCGCCGTCTCGCCCGAGTTCAAGGGCCTCACGCACCGCGTCGTCCGCATCGCCCCCGCCACCTATGGCGAGGACTACCGTCCCGACGCCCAGCAGTTGCTCGCCGCGTTTGACGCCGTCGAGGCGCTCACTGCTACCGGCAACGCCCTGGCCATATCCACGCCCGGCTACGGCTGCGGCGCCGAGAGCCTCTTTAAGATGTGCGTCGGTAACCAGATCGGTATCGAGCTTGCCGAGGATGTAGACGTGGAGAGCCTCTTCACCCCGCTCTACGGCAGCTTTATCGTCGAGCTCGCCGAGGACGCCGAGCTGCCCGAGGTCGCCGACGGCGTTGTCGTCGAGCCCCTGGGCACCACCT
>CABSMZ010000282.1 GCA_902478875.1 uncultured Collinsella sp. | reverse complement strand
AGCGTCAGATGTGTATAAGAGACAGGTTCTTAAACGACTAGTTAGGCGAGGGGCGTGGACTCCCATTCGCTGGTGGCGTGGGGGATGTCGAAGGTTCGATAACCGCAGTCGTAGGCGTGGGCCTGAGCCTCGCGAATGTTCCAGCAGATGTCGCAGGCGCGGTGCGCGTCCGAGCCAAAAGTGATTGGCACCTCGGCGTGGGCGAAGCAGCGCAACAGCCCCGTCGAGGGGTAATAGTCGTCGAGGCCCTTACGCGGCGCGGCGGTCGAGACTTCGACACGGCGACCCGTATCGTGCGCGCACTCGGCCATCTGCCCCCAAAACGGCGCCGGGTCAAAATCGGGCGCAAAGCCCTCCTTCGAAAAACGCATGACCAGGTCGGGGGGGGCCATCACGTCAAAGTTAAGCGAGCTTTCGCAAGCACGGCACCAGTCGTCGACGTAGTGTTCCCATACGCCGCGTACGCCTAAGTTTTCCCAAATATGCAGGTTGGTATCGTCGTCGATCCAGCCACAAAGCGAATCGGGCGTATCGGGACGAGTGACGCTCTCCGTTCCCGCCGTGCCCGCGGCGCCGGCCATGATATCGCCCGGGTCGCCAATCCAATGCACGCTGCCCAAGCGCACCACGGCGCCCCGGGACCAGCGCTCAACCAAGGGTTCGCAGCCCTCGTACCAATCGCATTCAAAGCCATAGATAAGCTCGAGCTCCGGCGCGATTTGCGCGGCAAGCCTGCGGGCGTCCTCAAAGGCCAGACGATGTGCCGGCAAGTCGCCCTCGACGACCTGCACCTCGCAGTTAGCATCCATACTGGCAGGCAGGGCGAGGTGGTCGGTCGAGACCATGACGCGGCAGCCTGCCGCAGCAGCGGCACGGACGTTGTCATCAAACGAGGCATGGCCGTCCGAAAACGAGGTGTGGGTGTGACAATCGACCAGCGGGCAAGCGGACATGGCGACTCCTTTGCATTTGGTGAATCCGCTCCATTGTAATGGTGCAGCTCTCAACACGCCGCGCACGCCGGGTGCCGAAATCGAGTGGAAAGGCGGGGCGGCGCGTGCCGGCGCCGGCGACTACTTGCTTCGTGCCGCCGCGCGTTTGGCCTGCACTGTTACCATCGCGTGTCTCACGGCGGTGATGGGGCGATAGCGGATCATACGCGGTCCCGACCAACGCATAACCTCGCGGATCTTCTCGCGCATGGCAGGCCGGTAACAATGCGAAGGACATGCCGAGCAAAATGTCTTGGTGCCTATGTGCGGGCAGTGCTCAATGCGCGCGATGGCGTATTTCTGCAGCTCGGCGCATTCGGGGCAGAGCGTAATGGTTCGAAGGCCGAGTTTCACGCGCACGGACTCATCGTCGCCAGCCTGTTCGACCACATGCCCGCCGCCATGATGCCCACGACACCACAGCGCAATCATCTGCGACACCATTTGGGCCTCACGCTCACGTTTGCGTGCTAGCTCCGGTGTGTCGACTGGGCGCGCCATTAGCTCAGCCTCCCGTGCTCGACCTGTCTCTTATACACCTCTGACGCTGCCGACGACGGAG
>CABSMZ010000281.1 GCA_902478875.1 uncultured Collinsella sp. | reverse complement strand
CCCTTGAGCATTCCACGGTACTCCTCGATATCGCCCAATGCACCGTAAATCATCTAAATCCCCTCTCGGATCGTTTCTTTGGCGGCTACTCGGCAAACGCATTACCGACGCTGTTGCCACCCACATGCGTCTCGACCAGGGTAAGGTCGGGATTGAACACGACAGTGTCGGCGTCGCGCCCCGGCATAATGCTACCGCACTTGTCGTCGGCTCTAACCATAAGCAAACAACCGATGCCGGGACCGACGCCCAAGCCCTTACAGCTCGGTCACGACAACGCCGTTGTAGACCTCGTCCCAACGGTCCATGACCAGATGGCCGGTCATAGGATCCATGGCGTTGAGCTTGCCGCAAGTGTTGGCGGTACGCAGCACCGTCTCGTCGTCTGCGCCAGCAGCGATGGCATGCGCGAAGCCTGCGATAGTGGAGTCACCAGAGCCTGTTGCGTTAACGGCAGGGATATCGGGCGTCTTTGCGCGGAACGCACGACCATTGTGGAAGCCAACGGAGCCGGCAGCGCCCATGGACACGACGACCCAGGGGATATCGGAGAAGCGGGCATCAGAGGCGAGCGCGGCGCGGAGCTCGTCCACATCGTCGGTGGTAAAGCTCGTGCCCAGAAGGCCGTTGATCTCGGTCAGGTTAGGCTTGACCAGCTCGGGCTTAATTTCGGACTTAAGGGCGGCCTCGAGCGAAGCACCCGAGGTATCGAGCAATACCTTGGCGCCGGCGTTCTCGGCAATGCCCGTGATCTTGGCATAGTAGTCTGCCTCGACGCCGCGGGGCAGCGAACCCGAGATGGTAACGACGTCGGCCTTACCCGCAAGCTCGGTAAACTTGGCGGTAAAGGCATCGAGCTCCTCGGGGGCAATCGTCGGGCCGCTCTCGAGCAGCTCGGTCTGGTTACCGGCATGAAGGATGTTAAGGCAGATGCGGGTCTCGCCCTTGATGGGCACAAAATCATTCTTAATGCCATTGGCATCCATGAGCTCGGCCATATAGGCGCCCATATGACCACCAAGCAGGCCGGTTGCCACAACGTCGTCGCCCAGCTGACCAAGGACGCGGGCTACGTTAAGGCCCTTGCCGCCGGCAGTCTTTTCGGGCGTCACACGGTTTACGTCGTCGATAATGAGCTCATCGAGCTGATAGCGCGTATCGACAGACGGGTTCATCGTAACGGTGAGGATCATTTCTAGCTCCTTATCTCGCAGGCTCCTTATGCCTTGCAAAACGAATTGGCTACATGCGACTACAGAATCTCGATCGTGAACGAGCGCACGATGGTTTCTTTGGGCTTGGCGATAAGACAGCCGCGCTTGTGCTCAAGCACGTCGTCCTCATCGGAGCAGGTCGAAAGGCCGCCCCAGGGTTCAACTGCCACAAAATCGCCCTCGGGCTTGCTCCACACAATGAGATACGGAAAGCCCTCGAAGCTCAGGCGGGCGCCCTTGTCCTCGCCCTTCTTGGAAAGCGTGACCTGACGGCTCTCGAGCACGTCAAAGATGGTCTCCGCAAAATCGAAGAGCTCATGCGACAGAGGCAGTGTCTTTC
>CABSMZ010000280.1 GCA_902478875.1 uncultured Collinsella sp. | reverse complement strand
AGCCGGGGTGATAGAGTTCGTTGACCTGACCGGTGGCAAGGCCGATCTGGTTGCCGTAGCTGGAGTAGCCGGCGGCAGCAGTGGTCACGAGCTTACGCTGCGGCAGCTTGCCCTCGAGCGTCTCGGACACGGGGACGGTGGGGTCGCCGGCGCCGGTGACACGCATGGCCTGGTACACGTAGCTGCGGCCCGACAGCGGGTCGCGGATGGCACCGCCCACGCAGGTGGCGGCACCGCCGAAGGGCTCGATCTCGGTCGGGTGGTTGTGGGTCTCGTTCTTAAAGAGGAACAGCCAGTCCTGGTCCTCGCCGTCGACATCGACCTTCACCTTGACGGTGCAGGCGTTGATCTCCTCGGACTCGTCGACATCGGTCATGACGCCGGTCTTCTTGAGGTACTTGGCGCCGATGGTGCCCATGTCCATGAGGCAGACGGGCTTGGTGTCGCGACCGAGTTCGTGGCGCATCTCCATGTAGCGGTCGAAGGCCTGTTGCACCACGGCGTCGTCGATCGTCACGTCGTCCAGGACGGTGCCGAAGGTGGTGTGGCGGCAGTGATCGGACCAGTAGGTGTCGATCACGCGGATCTCGGTGATGGTGGGGTCGCGATCCTCATCGCGGAAGTACTGCTGGCAGAAGGCGATGTCCGCCTCGTCCATGGCAAGGCCGCGCTCGGAAATAAAGGCGGCAAGGCCGGCTTCGTCGAGCTCGCGGAAACCGTCGAGCACCTCGACGGGCTGGGGCTCGGGGGTCTCCATGTACAGCGTCTCGGGCAGGTCGAGCGAGGCGATGCGCGCCTCGACGGGGTTCACCACGTAGTGCTTGATGGCATCAATGGCGGCCTCGTCCAGAGCGCCCGAGATCATATAGACCTTGGCGGAGCGCACGGCGGGGCGCTCGCCCTGGCTGATGAGCTGCACGCACTCGCTGGCGGAGTCGGCGCGCTGGTCAAACTGGCCAGGCAGGAATTCGACGGCAAAGACGGCGCCATCGCTTGCGGGGAGCTCGTCGTAGGTCACATCGACCTGGGGCTCGCTAAAGACGGTCGGCACGCAGGACCGGAAAAGCTCCTTGTCGATGCCCTCGACGTCGTAGCGGTTGATAATCCTCAGGGCCTCGATGCCCTTGATGCCGAGAATTTCGGTCAGCTCGCCCTTGAGCTGCTGAGCCTCGACGTCGAACCCGGGTTTCTTCTCCACGTAGATACGAGAGACCATTGGTTCCTGCCTTCCTGATCGGTTGGGCGTACGGTACGGTATGCGGCAGCGGTCGGTTTGCGGGGTCTGCCCTGCGGTCGCCTTGAGCCACATGTTTGTAAACCTCACTATGATACGACAGCTCGCGGCGCGTTGAGGACGGCGAGGGTGCTACAGTGAAGCGCAAACAAGAGAAAGGCATCACATGGCATTCGTTTCGCTCGCCATCATCGCACTCGTGGCCTTTGCGAGTCCTTTTATCGCCTCGGCGATTCCCGGAAAACCCGTTCCCGAGACGGTCTTTTTGCTCGTGCTCGGCGCGGTACTGGGACTGTCTCTTATACACATCTCCGAGCCCACGAGACCGTACTAGATC
>CABSMZ010000279.1 GCA_902478875.1 uncultured Collinsella sp. | reverse complement strand
CGGCCATGATGCGGCCCCAGTTGGCATCGCGGCCGAAGACGGCAGCCTTGAAGAGCATGGAGCCCGCGATGGACTTGGCGACCAGGCGCGCGTCGTGCTCGGTGGGCAGACCGTAGGCCTCGACCTCGATGAGGTGGGTCGCGCCTTCACCGTCGGAAGCGACGCGGCGGGCCATATCGGTGCAGATGGCGAGCACAAGGTCGGCCATCGCCTTCTTGTCTTCTTCGGTCTTGATCTCAACGCCGGAAGCGCCGTTGGCGAGCAGGAAGATCGAGTCGTTCGTGGAGGTGTCGCCGTCGACGGTGCACATGTTGAAGCTCTTATCCACAGCCGCGGAGAGCATCTTCTGCAGGTCTGCGGGATCCGCCTTGGCGTCGGTCGTCACGTAGACGAGCATCGTCGCCATATTGGGGTGGATCATGCCAGAGCCCTTGGCCATCGCGCCGATCTTCACGGTGCCGGTGGAGAGCTGCAGCTCATAGGCGCACTCCTTGCGGACGGTATCGGTGGTCATGATGGCGTAGGCAGCCTCGGAGCCGTTCTCCTTGGCAAGCTTTGCGGGAATGATCTCGCGGATGCCCTGAAGCACCTTGTCGACCGGAAGTCTCTGGCCGATGACGCCGGTGGAGCAGACGAACACTTCGTCCTCGCCGAGGCCGAGCAGCTTTTCCGCCTCGCGCTCAACGGTGCGGGCGTCTTCGATGCCCTGCTTGCCGGTGGCGGCGTTGGCGTTGCCGGAGTTGATGACGACGGCGCGGGCCTTGCCCTTTTTCAGGATCTCGCGGTCAAGGATGACCGGAGCTGCGCAGAACTTGTTCGTGGTGAAGCAGGCCGCGCAGGAGCAGGGCAGGTCGGAGTAGAGAACAGCGACGTCGGGCTTCTTGTTCTCGCGCTTTTTGATGGCGGTGTAGACCGCGCCGGCGGTGAAGCCCTGCGGCGTGGTAACGCCGCCCTCGATCTTTTTCAGATTGGACATGTGGGGGGATCTCCTCTCTTAACGTTAGTTTAACAGCATTCTTGCCTAAATCGGGTCGAAACTCGTCGAACCGAAAATTACGGATACATCGGGGGCATCATGAGGCCGGTGGTCTCGGGCAGGCCCATGATGAGGTTCATGTTCTGGATGGCCTGGCCGGCTGCGCCCTTGCCGATGTTGTCGATCACGGAGGAGACGATCAGGCGGTGGGTACGCGCGTCGAAGGTCGGGGTCATCTCGCAGAAGTTCGTGCCGTAGACCCACTTGGTCTGAACGGGCAGGCTCGCCGGGAAGACCTTGACGAAGGGCTCATCCTTGTAGAAGTCCTTGTAGAGCTCGTAAACTTCCTCGTTGGTGAAGTCTCTGTCGCAGGTAGCGTAGATGGTGACCTCGATACCACGGACCTGGGGCAGGAGGTGCGGCTGGAAGTTGATGTACTGCCAGGTCTCGGGCTTCATCAGATCCTTGCCGGTGATGTAGGCAATGTTCTGCTCGATCTCGGGCGTGTGGCGGTGGCCGCCGCCGAGGGCGTAAGCGCAGAAGTTGTTCTCCGCCTCAGTGAGGAGCTTGTTGAGGGCGGGACGGCGGCCTGCGCCGGTGTAGCCGCTCTTG
>CABSMZ010000278.1 GCA_902478875.1 uncultured Collinsella sp. | reverse complement strand
AGACAGAAAGAGCGATGTGCAGACAAAACCCGCAATAGCGGTGGGAACATCGACAACGGCACCGATGATGGCGCCCGTCGTACACGAAACGCCCCATGTTGCGATGAGGATCACGTTGAGCACAAAGGACTCGAGCGGACCCCAATCCTCCCCTTCAACCAACTTGGCAAGCGAGATGCCATATGCCTCCTCGGTAAGTGTCGCGGCAACAGCCAGCGTCTGACGCTTCGAGGCACCCGTCAGATGCGGCGCGATCGATGCCGAGTAAAGCGCAAAACGCGAGGAGATGGCAGCAACGCTCGCGATAATCGAAGGTGCCGGTACACCCGCCAGCCACAGGTTGCAGATCATAAACTGCCCGCTGCCCGTCACAAACGTGCTGCTCAGAGCAAAGACCATCCAGGGCTCCATTCCCGTCTGCCCCATGATCATTCCGCACGGCGCGCCTATTGCAACATAGGTAAGCATCACCGGCCAGACGGTTCTAACGATTTTGAGCACCATACGCTTCTCATCCTGACAAGGTCTCCGAGCCGCATGTAGCGATACGGCAGAATCATCATCCGACAGCAACCGAGTTCACCTACAATTGCCACCGGATCGAAAGACACAACTTTTTAGGAAGTCATTATGACAGCTATCGATCGAGACCGGGCGCGCGCGGCCTTCAAAAGCTACACCGATGCCTACGACGCCACCAACCCACGCATCGCGCTCAAAATCGAGCATACGTACCACGTGGCCGAGGCATGCGATGCCGTAGCGCGCGAGCAGGGCTGGTCGTCAGAAGATATTGACCTGGCATGGCTTTGCGGCCTGCTGCACGATATGGGCCGCTTTGAGCAGCTGCGACGCTGGGACACCTTTAAGGACGCCGAGAGCATGAGCCATGCGGTGCTGGGCATCGAGATCCTCTTTGGCGAGAATCCCGCCGATGCACCCGCCGTAACGAGCATCCGCGACTTTATCGATGATCCGGCAGAAGATGAGCTCATCCGCGCGAGCATCGCCTATCACAGCGACTTTCGCCTGCCGGCACAACTCGACGAGCGTACACGGCGCTTCTGCGATATCGTGCGCGATGGCGACAAGATCGACATTATGCGCACCATCGCCGACAGCACCGTCGACACTATCCTCAAGGTTGATGAGGACGCATTTCTCGCCAGCCGGTTCTCGACACCGGCTCTCGCCGCCTTTGACGAGCGCCGCTGCGTCGCACGCGATGAACGCAACGAGCCCGCAGACTACCTGGTGGGACTCATCTGCTTTATGTTTGAGCTCGTCTATCCAGCGAGCCGCGCGCTAGCGCGCGAGCAGGGCGATATCTACCGCCTGCTCGACGCACCCTTTGGCATTACGCACCCCTTTACCGATCCCGCCACGCAAGCGACCTGGGAGCGCCTAAAGAACGAGATACGCGACTGGCTGGCGCGCGCCTAGCGCTCAAGCTGGGCCAGCAGCTCCTCGACGACCTCGACGGCATCACCGACAACCTTGTACTGGGCAGCACCAAAGATGGGGGCATCCGGGTCCTCGTTGATGGCGATAATGCACTCCGCCCCACCGATGCCGGCAAGATGCTGGATGGCGCCCGAAACACCGATACTCACGA
>CABSMZ010000277.1 GCA_902478875.1 uncultured Collinsella sp. | reverse complement strand
CAGCAGGTTCGCGCCGAGTGCCACAAGACCGCCCAGGAGATTCTGTCTCTGGCGATTCAGCGCTGCGCTGCCGACCACACAGCCGAGGTCACCGTTACCTCCGTGCACATTCCCTCTGATGACCTCAAGGGCCATATCATCGGTCGCGAGGGTCGCAACATCCGGACCTTCGAGCAGGTTTCCGGCGTCAACCTCGTGATCGATGACACGCCCGAGACAGTCGTTCTTTCGAGCTTCGACCCGGTCCGTCGTGAGACCGCCCGTGTCGCCCTCGAGAACCTCATCGCCGACGGCCGCATTCACCCTGCCCGCATCGAGGAGATGTATCACAAGGCTGCCGACCTGGTTCAGCAGCGCGTGCGCGAGGCTGGCGAGCAGGCTGCCTTCGATACCGGCATCCACGATCTGCACCCTGAGATCGTCAAGACCCTTGGTGCCCTGCGCTACCGTACCTCGTTTGGTCAGAACGTGCTTCAGCACTCCCTCGAGGTCTCTGATCTGTGCGGCGTGATGGCTTCCGAGCTTGGCCTGGACGTTGTGACCGCCAAGCGCGCCGGCCTGCTACACGACCTGGGCAAGGCAATCGACCACGACGTCGAGGGCCCGCATGCCGTCATCGGCGCCGAGCTTGCCCGCCGTTATGGCGAGAAGCCCGTTATCGTCCACGCTATCGAGGCTCACCATGCCGATGTCGACCCCAACACGGTGCTCGATGTCCTGGTGCAGGCCGCCGATGCTGTCTCCGCCTCTCGCCCCGGTGCCCGTCGCGAGTCTGCCGAGAACTACATCAAGCGTCTTGAGAAGCTCGAGGAGATCGCCAACTCCCATGACGGCGTCGAGCGTACCTATGCCATGCAGGCTGGTCGCGAGGTCCACGTCATGGTTCAGCCGGACAAGATCTCCGATGCCCAGTCCACGGTTCTGGCTCACGATATCGCCCATCAGATCGAGGAAGAGATGGAGTATCCCGGTCAGGTGCGCGTCGTCGTGATTCGCGAGAGCCGCGCTGTCGATATCGCTAAATAACATGAGCGACGCGAACGAGCTCATCTCATTTATCGCGTCGATGTCGGGGGAGGGCAACCTTCGCGTCGAGGAGAACCTTGGCGAGGGGTATGTCCGCCTCCGCGTTTCGGAGGCCGAGCGGCGCCAGGCTAAGCACGACATCCAGCATGTCGAGGACATCGTCATCGAAATGCTCCGTAATGCTCGCGATGCCGGCGCCGACAAGGTCTATCTCGCCACGACCAAGGAAGATGGCGTCCGCACGCTTGTCTTTCTGGATAACGGTTCTGGCGTTCCGCAGGATATGCAAGAGCGAATCTTTGATGCCCGCGTTACCTCCAAGCTCGAGAGCATGAAGATGGACCGTTGGGGCGTTCACGGTCGTGGCATGGCATTGTTTTCGATCAAGCAGAACACCGACGAGGCCCGTGTGGTCACGTCCGGCGTCGATCTTGGTTCAGCCTTTAAGGTGAGCGTTGCAGCCGACCGCCTCAGTGAGCGTGCCGATCAGTCCAGCTGGCCCCAGGCCGTCAAGGATGAGGACGGACGTTATGTCTGCGCTCGCGGTCCACATAATATCTGTCTCTTATACACATCTGACGCTGCCGACG
>CABSMZ010000276.1 GCA_902478875.1 uncultured Collinsella sp. | reverse complement strand
CCGTCAAGGATGAGGACGGACGTTATGTCTGCGCTCGCGGTCCACATAATATTATTCGCGCTGCTTGTGAGTTTGCGCTCGAGGAGTTGCGTGGTTGCGATGTCTATCTCGGTTCTCCGTCTGAGATTGCCGCGACCCTTTATGCTCAAGCGTCAAGTCGGCTCGATACGTCTCGTCTCCTGTTCATTGATGACGAGAGCGAGCTTCCGGTTGTCGATCGTTTAGGCCTTGCTTCTGATGCCGAGGACTTTATCCGTATTTGTTCGGGTTTGGGTCTTGAGATGTCCGAGCGCACGGCCCATCGCATTTTGGCAGGGCAGATTAAGCCCGTTCGCGGTGTGACCGCGCGTCTGCTGCGCGAGCGTGATTCGTCCTCGCATGCGCCGGCTCCTGTCGATCTCGCGAAGGATCGTCGCGGGCTACGTATTGCCAAGGATGACATGGCACAGTTTTCGCGTGCTGTGGAGCGCGACTTTAATGACCTTGCCGCCCGGTACTATCTCAACCTTTGCGGCGACCCTAAGATTCGCGTTTCGCGTGATCGAATTACCGTGACCTTCGATCTTGCCAAAGAGGAATAGTGCCTTTACCGAGTCCACTCGGTACGATACAGTTATTGCAGTTAAAACGTACTTTTAAATGCAGGAGTTTCTTCATGGATTGCCTGAAGGTATCAAGCAAATCATCGCCCGCGTCCGTTGCCGGCGCCATCGCCGGCATGGTCAAGGATGGTGTACCCGTCAACATCCAGTGTGTCGGCGCCGGTGCCGTCAACCAGGCTATTAAGGCCGTTGCTATCGCGCGCGGTTTTTTGATTCCAACCGGTTTTGATATTTCCTGCGCGCCCGTGTTCTCCGACATCCTCATTAACGGGGAGTCGCGCACGGCCATCCGCCTTTCTATCTACGTTCACCAAATCAATCGAGCTGCTATGGATAACGTCGTCATAGATGACGTTAAGCCTGTGGCATAGCTTCTGCTTGCCTCGTTTCGCTCCCCATCGTTAGGACTTATGCACATGGACCAGCGTTCCGTACGCGATATTCTTGCCGGTAAAACCTACTTTATCCGCACCTTTGGCTGCCAGATGAATCAGCACGACTCCGAGCGTGTGAGCGGTCTGCTTGATTCGTATGGCTGCCTCATGGCGCTCGATCCCGCGCATGCCGATATCGTTGTCTTCATGACGTGCTGCGTGCGCGAGGCCGCCGATACTCGCCTGTACGGTCAGTGCAATTCCTGCAAAAGCCTGCCGCCTTCGCCTTCGGGCAAGCGCGTGGTTGCCGTTGGCGGTTGCATCGCGCAGCGCGATGGCGAGGGCCTGCTCACCAACGTCGATAACGTCAATGTCATCTTTGGTACGCATTCCATCGCACATGTGGCCGAGCTCATTGCCGAGGCGTTCCTGGACGGTAAGCGTCATATCCGCACCAATGAGCATGAGGATACGGATGCCATGAGCATGCCGTGGCATCGCGAGACCCAGTATCACGCCTGGGTGCCCATCATGACGGGCTGCAATAATTTCTGCACCTATTGCATCGTGCCGTACGTGCGCGGTCGCGAAAAGAGCCGCCCCTTCGAGGAGATTGTCGATGAGGTGACCGGTCTGTCTCTTATACACATCTCCGAGCCC
>CABSMZ010000275.1 GCA_902478875.1 uncultured Collinsella sp. | reverse complement strand
TTCCTGCTGCGGATGAACATGGTGGAAGACTTCAATATCTTCCCGTCCGGCGTTTTGGTGAGGTAGCTCAAGTGGTCGCTCGGCTGCGCGTCGGCCTGACGCACCTGCTCTAAAACAACGTGCGACGCGCCGTCGCCCACCTTGCGGCCTGTGACGTGGCCGTTCTCGATGGCAACGATGGAATGCTCGGGGTGCTTGGCGCCCACATCGTGGATCACCACCTCGCAATGGCTGCCAAAGGTCGCGGCGATGCCCTTTGCGACCTGCTCCAGGGTCTTCAGCGTTGCGGCTTCTATGGTCTATCCCTCCTCTGATCGCCCGTCCGCCCTATTTTGCTGTGCAAATTGCACAGCTTTCCATCGGAACGGGCATGTTCTTTCATCCCTATAATACCATAAATTGATCGAATTGCAATCACTTTCTTAAAAAATTTTTGAAATGCAAATTTTTTGTTTGACAACTGCCGTTCTTATGCTATGATAAGGATAGTGTAACAGAAAATTGACCCCGATCGACAGAAAATACTATCACTTTTAACGGAGGTTTTACCATGGATTTCGAAGCCATCAAGAAAGCCGCACAGGCCTACGGCCCCGATATGACCCGCTTCCTGCGTGATATGATCGCCATCCCCAGCGAGAGCTGCGAGGAAAAGGGCGTCGCCCACCGCATCGCCGAGGAGATGAAGAAGCTCGGCTACGATAAGGTCGAGTTCGACGCGCTCGGCAACGTCATCGGCTGGATGGGCTCGGGCGACAAGATCATCGCCATCGACTCCCACATCGACACCGTCGGCATCGGCAACCGCGAAAACTGGACGCACGACCCGTACGAGGGCTACGAGGATGACAAGGTCATCTACGGCCGCGGCGGCAGCGACCAGGAGGGCGGCATGGCTGCGGCGGCCTACGGCACGAAGATCATGAAGGACCTCGGCCTCATTCCCGAGGGCTACAAGATCATGGTCGTCGGCTCCGTGCAGGAGGAGGACTGCGACGGCATGTGCTGGCAGTCCATCGTCAACGAATACTTCAAGGGCCCCGAGGACGCGAGAAACCAGATCGAATTCGTCATCTCCACCGAGCCGACCGACGGCGGCATCTACCGCGGTCACCGCGGCCGCATGGAGATCCGCGTCGACATGCACGGCGTCTCCTGCCACGGCTCCGCGCCTGAGCGCGGCGACAATGCCATCCACAAGATGGCCGAGGTCATTCTGAACGTACGCGACCTCAACGAGAACGACGCCGCTGATGACAAGGAGATCAAAGGCCTTGTCAAGATGCTCGATCCAAAGTATAATCCTGAGCACTGGGAGGACGCGCGCTTCCTTGGCCGCGGCACCTGCACCACGAGCCAGATCTTCTTCACCTCTCCCTCCCGCTGCGCCGTCGCCGACAGCTGCTCGATCTCCATCGACCGCCGCATGACCGCGGGCGAGACCTACCAGTCCTGCCTGAAGGAGATTGAAGACCTGCCCGCGTGCAAGAAGTACGCCAAGGATATCAAGGTCTCCATGTACATGTACGACCGTCCGTCCTGGACCGGCCACGTCTACGAGACCGAGGCTTTCTTCCCCACCTGGATCAACAAGGAGACCGCGCCCCACGTGCAGGCGCTCGTCGACGCGCACCACGCTCTCTGGGGCACCTGTC
>CABSMZ010000274.1 GCA_902478875.1 uncultured Collinsella sp. | reverse complement strand
GTATGGCATACAACAGCTACGTTATCTTGGGCGAAAAGATCGCTGTCGCCGATTCAGTCGACGGCGGTTTTGTCGACGAGTGGCTCGGTAACATCGAAGCCGTGCTCGACGGTCGCACGCCCGATTACCTGGTCGTCCATCACATGGAGCCCGATCACTCCGCTGGCATCGCCGCCTTTATGGAGCGCTATCCCCAGGCGCAGATTGTGGCCAGCATGGGCGCCTTCCGCATGATGATCAACTACTTTGGCACCGATTATCCCGAGCGCAAGATGGTCGTCAAAGAGGGCGACGTGCTCGACCTGGGCGGTCACAGCCTAACGTTTGTCGGTGCCCCCAACGTGCACTGGCCCGAGGTGCTGTTCTCTTACGAGGCCACCGACAAGGTGCTCTTTAGTGCCGATGGCTTTGGCAAGTTTGGTGCCAATGACATCGAAGATCCGGAAGGGTGGGCCTGCGAGGCACGCCGTTACTACTTTGGCATCGTGGGAAAGTTCGGCAAGTTTGTGCAGGCCGTGCTCAAGAAGGCCGCCGCTCTGGACATCCAGATCATCTGCCCGCTCCACGGCCCCGTGCTGACCGAGAATCTGGGCTATTACCTCGACACCTACAACACCTGGTCGAGCTACCAGCCCGAGGACGAGGGCATCACGATCGCCTATGCGAGTGTGTATGGCCATCTGAAGGCTGCCGTTGAGGAGCTCGCATCTGCGCTCGAGGCCCGCGGCCAGAAGGTCTCCGTCTTTGACCTGGCACGCGACGATATGGCCGAGGCCGTTGAGGATGCGTTCCGCTATGACCGTCTGGTGCTCGCCTCTATCACCTATCAGGGCGAGATCTTCCCGTTCATGAGCACCTTTATCCACACGCTTGCCGAGCACGCCTATCAGAACCGTACGGTGGCGCTCGTTGAGGCCGGCTCCTGGGCGCCCACCGCTGCCAAGGTTATGACCAAGGAGCTCGAGGGCATGAAGGACATCACCCTGGCGCAGAACAAGGTGACCGTGCTGGGCTCGCTCAACGACGCCTCGCGCGCTCAGATCGAGGCCCTCGCCGACGAGCTGTCCAAGTAGCGATATTTTTCACTTTTGACGAGCAAAACCACCACAAAGGGGACAGGCACCTTTGTGGTGGTTTTTGTTTTAGCTGGTGGCAATGATGAGGGCTGGACGTGCGCTGTCGGTGGCCTCGGCGATTGAGGTGGCGACGGCATGATCGGGGTCACGGTCCATCACGATGGTGTCAACGTCGGTCAGTTCGGCAAAGCGGTACATGCCGCGTCCGTTAACCTTGCTGGCGTCCATGAGGGCGACGCTTTGGTGGGCCGCGGCGATCATAGCCGTTTTGGTCTCGGCCATCTGGGGAAAGTCGGTCGTAAAGCCGCAGCTGGGGACAAAGGCGCCGGGGCACACGACGGCCAGATCGGCATGGACCATTAGGAGCGCCTGCATAGTGAGCGGTCCGTACAAATAACGATGGCCTTTGCGCAGCGCCCCGCCCAGCATGACGACATCGACCGAGGGCATGCTCTCGTCGATGTAATCGGCAATGGTTATGTCTGCCGTGATAACGGTGATGCCGTCGCGCTGGTCGAGGAGCCGGACAAACTCGAGCGCTGTGGTGCCCGAGTCGACGAGCAGCGTGTCGCCGTCATTG
>CABSMZ010000273.1 GCA_902478875.1 uncultured Collinsella sp. | reverse complement strand
TCTAGTACGGTCTCGTGGGCTCGGAGATGTGTATAAGAGACAGGCGATGACCTGGAACTGGTCGCCGCCGATCTTGACGCCGTGGCCGCAGTCGATGACGGAGTCCTCGGGGTGGAACTTGCGGTTGGCACGCTTAAAGGGCTCCGAGACGCGCTGCACGCGCTCGACGACATCCATGGACTCGAGCAGGAACGGGTCGATTTTGGTCGTATCGCCCACCAGGCCGATAATCGTCTCATTCTCGCCGCGCGAGACATCGGTCTTGAGACCTTTCTTCTCAATCCAGCTGACGATATGGCCGACGGCCTCGTCGCTGGCGCTCTGCTTTAAAATTGCAATCATGGTGTGCCTCTCACCTCGATGGATAACTTTTGCAAAAACGGCCCGCATCGCGAGCCGTGTATATATGGTGCATGAGAGTTTATACTATCTGACTCGCTTTTGCCTTCTAAAGTGGGCCGTTGCACCGCGTCTCCCACGTAATTGCAAAGCTTTTTCTATTCTTTTGTTAGCCCGTGGCGCACTTGGGTATAATGCCAACCGTTCGCCCTATTAGCTCAGGGGATTAGAGCGTCTGCCTCCGGAGCAGAAGGCCGTTGGTTCGAATCCAACATGGGGCACCATCGAACGTAAGACCGTCCGAACCTCGCATGGTCCGGGCGGTTTTCTTATACCGACGCGACGTGATGGGACGTGGTATGGCAGCAACGGATATCGAGCGCGGGCTTTCGACCGCCGAGGTCGAGGAGCGCATCGCCGCCGGTAAGATCAACCGCAACATGGAGCTTAAGACCAAATCGGTCAAAGAGCTCATCATCGAGAACCTCTGCACGCTGTTCAATTTGATCAACGTGATCTTGGCGTTCCTGGTCATTTTGACCGGTTCGTTTAAGAATCTGACGTTCCTGTTCGTGGTGTTCCTCAATACCGCCATTGGCGTCATTCAGTCCATGCGTTCCAAGAAGATGGTCGATAAGCTCACGCTGCTGACCTCCAAGAAGGCCATCGCGGTGCGCGACGGCGCCGAGGTGGAGCTCGACTTGGACCAGATCGTGCTCGACGACATCATTCGCTTGGGGCGCGGCGACCAGATTCCCGCCGACGCCGTGGTGGTTTCGGGCGAGGCACTCGTGAACGAGAGCCTGCTGACGGGCGAGAGCGACCTTATTAAGAAACAGCCCGGTTCCGAGCTCATGAGCGGTAGCTTTATCGACTCGGGCCTGCTGCGCGCCCGCGTGATTCATGTCGGCGCCGACAACTACGTGGCCAAAATTAATAACGAGGCCAAGTACGTCAAAAAGGTTAATTCCGAGATCATGAACGGGCTGAACGCCATCGTGCGCTTTGCGAGCATCATCATGATCCCGCTCGGTTTGGCGTTGTTTGCCTCGAGTGTGAGCGAGCTGTGGGATGCCGCGGGAACCCCGGGCGATAGTGCGCTTTCGTGGTGTTTCTCCGAGCTGTTGGCTGGTCATGTGCCTTCGTCGGCGCTACTGTCCACGGTGGGCGCCCTGCTGGGCATGATCCCGCAAGGCCTGGTGCTGCTGACCTCGTCGGTGCTCGCCATCGCCACGGTGCGCCTGGCCCGCCGCAAGGTGCTGGCGCAGCAGCTCTACTGCATCGAGACGCTCGCTCGCGTCGACGTGCTGTGCCTGGAC
>CABSMZ010000272.1 GCA_902478875.1 uncultured Collinsella sp. | reverse complement strand
CTCTCTCCGTCGTCGGCAGCGTCAGATGTGTATAAGAGACAGATCAAACGTAGTAAATGGGCATAGTTTTTGACAGGCGGCATCGCGCGCGTCCCTCGCAAGGGCAAAATGATCCGTTTTCCTCCGTCCCCAAGGGATCAGTTGAACAGATTGCCGATGGGTTCGGGAGCGGAACTGGGGAGATAGCGGATTTCTAGTTCTATGCCGAGCTTTTGCAGCTCTCTGAGAGCAGCGACATCTGTGTCGTCTACGGCAACCGCGGGCGTTATGAGGCGCTTACCCTCCCCTGCTTGCATGTGACCGATGCTGATCTTGGTAATGGGCACACCGCCCTTGACCAGCGCGAGCGCATCCGCGGGCGACGCCACCATGATGAGAATCCATTGGCGCGGCGTTGCGGTATGAATGATGTCGACGGCCCTTTGCACCGAGAAAAACCGCGTCCACACGCCCTCGGGCGCCGCGACCCTCATAGGCGCCCACTTGCGCGAATCCGCTGCGGTCTCGTCGTTAACGATCAGGACGATGTTGGAACCAACCGCCTCATTCCACAGCTCAACGTCTTGCCCGTAAATAAACCGATCATCGATACGTGTAAGAAGGATCCTGGGTTGAGCCATGGCAGCCCCATTCTGTTTGAGACCCGTAAGAGCAAGACATCGCGTCTCCAATATTAGTGCATTTAAAGTGAGAAAAGCCGCCAGAACCCTTGCGCGGATTTGCGATGTCCCGTATCATAGACAGCCGTTGACGCCTCTGTTGCGTCATCACATGGCCGCCAGCGTAGCTCAGTTGGTAGAGCACCGCTCTCGTAAAGCGGGGGTCACCGGTTCGAGCCCGGTCGCTGGCTCCATTGCACAAGATAGCCGCCTTCGGGCGGCTTTTTTGTTGCCGATTTTGAGTGCGCGTGCGCCAATCCACGTATCGTAACGGCCTCAACTCCCCTACTCAAAAACAGAAAGCCCCGCCAACCGCAATCCCCAAGGGAACCGCGATTAACGGGGCTCAAGCGCGCTCCTCAATGGAATCACGCCAGCATACGAACAGCTCAGCCGAGCAGCACGCTACTCCTCCCAGTAAGCATCTGCAAGCAGCTTAAAGCAGATCTTCTTGACCGGCTGTGCGCCATCGCCCGGGAACTCGAGCGTGGGCATGTGAGGCTCGCCGGCAACGAACAGCGCAAACTTATCGTCAGCAAGATCGCCGGCGATCGAAGCGTCGGAATCGACCAGATCGTAGTCGTCCTTCTCGTCAAACTCCTGAACCAGCGTCAGGCTGCCCGTGGCAACCTTAAAGGCCTCGCGACCCTCGACGTCGATCTGCAGGTCGTGATAGCGCTGATGCGTCTCATAGTGAGCCTCGGCCTCGGGACGCGTCGTGGGAGCCATGACGTTCGCAAAGACCTTGTCGCCCAGAATCGGATGGCTGCCGACCTCGAGCTTCGCCGGATCGTTCTCCTCGAGCCAATCGATCAGCACGTCGAGGCCCTTGAGCATTCCGCGATACTCCTCGATATCGCCCAATGCACCGTAAATCATCTAAATCCCCTTTCGGATCGCTTCTTTGGCGGCTACTCGGTAAACGCGTTACCGACGCTGTTGCCACCCACATACGTCTCGACCAGGGTAAGGTCGGGATTGAACACGACAGCGTCGGCGTCGCGCCCCGGCAT
>CABSMZ010000271.1 GCA_902478875.1 uncultured Collinsella sp. | reverse complement strand
CTAGTACGGTCTCGTGGGCTCGGAGATGTGTATAAGAGACAGGCTTCGACAGGAAACGGCGCGTGAGGATATGGTGCGCTGCGCCATGCGCGTCTACAGTGCGGCGGGGCGGCGGCGCGATATCGTCGAGCTGTACAGCGGGCATATGCACCACCTGAGGGAGCAGGTCAATGGCGTGCCCGAGCCCGAGACGCGGCGTCTATACGAGCGCTTGGTGGAGGGGCGGCTCAATCGCGTGCTGGTCGAGCGATAAAAAACGGGCGCCCGAAGTACTTGGGCACCCGTAAGCTTGCTATGTGTTGGATCGCCGGATCATTGGCTCTTAGACGAGCTTGATCTTCTCGATGTCCTTGCGCGAGGACTCGCGATACAGTGAGAACTTGCGGCCGATGACCTGGACGACCTCGGCGTGGCAACGCTCGGCGAGCTCCTCGGCGGCCTCGCGGGCGGAAAGGCTGGAGCCATCGAGCACGGAGCACTTAACGAGCTCGTGCTTCTCCAGGTAGGCGACCGTCTGCTCGACGGTGCCCTCGTTGACGTCGGACTTGCCGATGATGATGGCGGGGTTGAGGTGATGGGCCATGCTGCGAAGCTGCTTGACCTGTGCTCCTGTCAGTGCCATGGGTTCTCGCTTTCTATGTATGGGGCGCCCCGCGACGGGGCCTTAATCTACGTGAGCTGTCCCACGATAGCGCAGGAACGGCGTGGTGTGGAGCGCGTTTGCCCAGTTCAAAAAGAATGCGGATGCCGAGTGAGTGGGCGGTGCGGGCTGCGAACAGGCTATGAGCTGGGCGCAGAGACCGGCTCCCATGCAATAAACGCCCAACGAACCTTGCGGACATGATCGAGCATATAGCGCCCCTGCGGCACGCCCTTGGAGCCCGGCTCACCGGCATGGGGATTCTCGATCATGTGCTGGGCGATGTAGTCGCGCAGACGGTCGACCTTATCCTCGTTGCCATGCTCAAGCATACGGGAGAAGTCTGCCACACCTGCCTCAAGGCTATCGAAGGTATCGCGACGAGGCGATTCAAAGTACGTAACCTGCGGCAACGCACCCATCTGAATGAGGATGTTGAAGGCGTACACAAAGCCATTACTGCAGGTAACCGAGGCGCCGATGGCGTTCATCAAGTGCAGATCATAGCGCGGGCTGGAGTTGGCGACCATCGTGACAGCACAACGCCGACGAGCCGTACGATCAAGCTTGGCAAGCGCGCCTTTTAGATTGGTCGTCGTAACTGACCGACTGGCAAAGGCAACATCCACCGCTTTCGCGACGGGTCCAACCAAATCCCAATCATCATCCCAAGCAAGCTCAAGCGGCGTAATAAGATCTTCGAGCCCGTAATACTCAATGCCGGCATCAAGCGTGCCCAACATGGCAGGAGAGAAGTCGGCAGCAATCACGGAATGCCCAGCCTGAGCAAGCGGAATAGCAATCGACCCAGCCCCACACCCCATATCAAGCACCGACTCGTCTGGCTCAAGCGCCAACAGCTTCATAAAATCCCGAGCATAAGGGGCAGTCTCAAGCGGCCGAAAATGCCGAGCCCGCTTATCCCACTCAAAAGAATCATCAGCCCGCCGCCGATCAGCTTGCAGACGCATCCATTCGCCATTCCAATCCGCAGCAAGCAGCTCAGAACGATTCTCCCCATCAACCACGGGCCAACCTCCTAGC
>CABSMZ010000270.1 GCA_902478875.1 uncultured Collinsella sp. | reverse complement strand
CAATGGTATACGGGTGCATCATCGACGTCTTCAATACAGAAAATATCAGTGCGGAATGTTCCGGAGAGAAACCCCCGTCACGCCCCCGGATCCCCTGCGTTTACGGCCTTGAGGTCGGCGTGGGCGGAGAATGTGGTTGATGGGGATACGTGTCCCTTTCGCTGTTTCGCGGCTTTGCCGCGAAAAGCGCGTTACTTTGGGATGGGTGGGGAACGTGGTTGTTGCGGCAGCTGATCCCCGCCACAAATTACCCTCGGCATACTTGCGCGAGCGATTGCTCGTGCTACACTTGCAATTGCTGTTTCAGGGCGGGGTGGAATTCCCCACTGGCGGTAAATCGGGCGGTGCCAAAGGGGTGCCGCGGAGCAGGCGAGGCGTCTGCGACCGAGCCGATGAGTCCGCGACCCGTGTGTGCGTTGGTTCGCATGCCGGCTGAACTGGTGAGATCCCAGTACCAACGGTTAGAGTCCGGATGAAAGAGGCAGGTGATCTTATGTCTGAACAGTCGCAGCATATCCATTTTGAGAACACGAATAGGTGGAGCACCAAACAGCTCGTTACCATGGCGTTGATGTGTGCCTTGAGCGCGTTGTTTATGTATGTACAGCTACCCATTCTTCCCTCGGCGCCGTTTTTGACGTATGACCCGTCGCTGGTGCCGGCGATGGTGTGCGGGTTTGCGTATGGTCCTGGCGCCGGCACTGCTGTTGCCGCTATGGCAATCGTTATCCATGCGCTCACCACGGGTGACTGGGTCGGCGCGCTTATGAACCTGGTTGCCACGCTGGGCTACATTCTGCCCGCGGCTATCGTCTACCAGAAGATGCACACCTATAAGGGTGCCGTGATTGGTCTGGTGCTCGGCGTCATTGCCGCTACGGTGCTGTCCATGGTCGCGAACCTTACCATTGGCGTTTGGTTCTGGTATGGCTCGGTCGATGTGATCGCCCCGCTCATGATTCCTGCCGTGCTGCCGTTCAACCTTATCAAGACCGTGCTTAATTCGGTATTGACGCTTGCGGTGTACAAGGCGGTCTCCAACCTCATCACGCCTAAAAAGGACCAGGTCAAAGGCTGCGCATGATTGAGTGTCGGGGCATCTCATTTAGCTACGACGGCGTTGCGAAAGCACTCGACGGTGTCGATCTGAACATCGAGGACGGCGAGTTTTTCTGCATCCTCGGTGGTAATGGGTCGGGCAAGTCGACGTTTGCCAAGCATCTGAATGCGCTGTTGCAACCCGATGCGGGCACGGTACGTATCAACGGCATGGATACGTCCGACCCCGAGCTGGTCTACGACATTCGTTCGACCGCGGGCATGGTGTTCCAGAATCCCGACGACCAGCTGGTGGCAACGCTTGTCGAAGATGACGTTGCGTTCGGTCCCGAAAACCTTGGCGTGCCATCGGCGCAAATTGCGCAGCGCGTACGCGAGGCGCTGAAGGGCGTGGGCCTGGTGGGCTTTGAGCGCCACGAGACCCATGCGCTCTCGGGCGGACAAAAGCAGCGCGTGGCGCTTGCCGGCGTACTTGCCATGGAGCCGCGCGTGCTTATCTTGGACGAGGCCTCCTCGATGCTCGATCCGCGCGGACGCAAGGGCCTTATGAAGGCCTGTCATGCGCTTCACGATCGCGGCATGACTATCGTGATGATTACGCACTTTATGGAGGCTGTCTCTTATACACATCTGAC
>CABSMZ010000269.1 GCA_902478875.1 uncultured Collinsella sp. | reverse complement strand
TCTTGCCATCGCGGTCCAGCTCGATCTTGGAGAAGTCGATGATGTGGCCCTTCTCACCCATGATCTTGGGCAGCTTGGTGGGATAAGCCGGAGCGTTCTCACCATGCCACATCTCGCGGGCGGTGTCGAAGGTGTCACCGATGTCGTTCTCACGGGCAGAGTCGAACACGGGGGTCATGACCTTGATGCCGCAGGCCTTGGCTGCATAGCCCAGGTTGACTTCCAGCACCTGACCGATGTTCATACGGGAAGGCACGCCCAGGGGGTTCAGCACGATGTCCAGCGGGGTGCCGTCGGGCAGGTAGGGCATGTCCTCCTGCGGCAGGATGCGGGAAACGACACCCTTGTTGCCGTGACGGCCTGCCATCTTATCGCCGACGCTGATCTTGCGCTTCTGGGCGATATAGCAGCGGACGACCTCGCGCACGCCGGGCTGCAGCTCGTCGCTGTTCTCCGGGGTGAACACCTTGACGTCCACGATGATGCCGTAAGCGCCGTGGGGCACACGCAGGGAGGTATCACGCACTTCGCGTGCCTTCTCGCCGAAGATGGCGCGCAGCAGGCGCTCCTCGGCGGTCAGCTCGGTCTCGCCCTTCGGGGTGACCTTGCCGACCAGAATATCGCCGCTCTTGACCTCGGCACCGATGCGGATGATGCCGCGCTCGTCCAGATCCTTCAGAGCGTCCTCCGAGACGTTGGGGATATCACGGGTGATCTCCTCGGGTCCCAGCTTGGTGTCGCGGGACTCCGTCTCGTACTCCTCAATATGAATGGAGGTGTACACGTCCTCGCGCACGATCTTCTCGTTCAGCAGGACGGCGTCCTCGTAGTTGTAACCTTCCCAGGTCATGAAGCCGATCAGGGCGTTCTTGCCCAGAGAGATCTCGCCGTTGCGCATGGCAGGGCCGTCGGCCAGCACCTGACCGGCCTTGACGCTCTCGCCCACTTCCACGATGGGGCGCTGGTTGATGCAGGTGCCTGCGTTGGAGCGGGCAAACTTGACCAGAGCGTAATCCTCCAGCTCACCCTTGGTGTTGCGGACCACCACATGGTCGGCATCCATCTTCTCCACGATACCGTCGTTCTTGGCCAGAACTGCAGTGCCGGAGTCGGTAGCTGCCTTGTACTCCATGCCGGTAGCCACGATGGGCTGCTGGGTGACCATCAGAGGCACTGCCTGACGCTGCATGTTGGAACCCATCAGAGCACGGTTACAGTCATCGTTCTCCAGGAAGGGGATGCAGGCGGTTGCGACAGAAACCATCATTCGGGGCGAGACGTCCATGTAATCGACCTTCTCGGCGTCGATTTCCAGGATCTCATCGCGGCGGCGGGCAGAAACGCGGGGACGCACGAAGTGCTTGCCCTCGTCCAGCGGCTCGTTGGCCTGTGCCACAACGTACTCGTCCTCGACGTCAGCGGTCATATACTCGACCTCGTCGGTGACGACCTGTTCCTTCAGGTTGCCGTTCTCGTCATAGATCTTCTTGACCTTGCGGTACGGAGCTTCCACAAAGCCGTACTCGTTGATCTTAGCGTAGGATGCCAGATAGGAGATCAGACCGATGTTGGGGCCTTCAGGAGTCTCGATGGGGCACATACGGCCGTAGTGGCTGTAGTGAACGTCGCGGACCTCGAAACCTGCACGGTCACGGCTCAGACCGCCGGGGCCCAGAGCGGACAGACGGCGCTTGTGGGTCA
>CABSMZ010000268.1 GCA_902478875.1 uncultured Collinsella sp. | reverse complement strand
CAATGGTATACGGGTGCATCATCGACGTCTTCAATACAGAAAATATCAGTGCGGAATGTTTTCAGGGGTTAGCCCGTACGGCCTTCTACTGCTACGAAGCATTCAGAGCATCTGGAGTGGACGGCGGCTTGGCTACGAGCTGGGGCTGAGGATCTGAATGGATGGGTGTCATTGCTGGGAGCGCAGGCGTTACTGGTGATGATCACTTTGGGACTGGAATTTCCGCCTGCTAGCAAAAAGGCCTCCTGAGCTGCTGCTCAGGAGGCCTTTCGTTCAATCGCAAGCGAACGCACTAGTTATTCGCGGTCAGACGCTCGACGTCGTGGGCGATCATGTATTCCTCGTCGGTGGGGATGACCATGACCGTGACGGCGGAACCGGCGGCGCTGATGACCTGCGGGCCGTTACCCACGGCCTCGCGGTTCTTGTTGTTGTCGATGCGCACGCCCAGCCACTCGAAGCAGTCGCAGAAAGCCTTGCGGATCGACCAGTCGTTCTCGCCAATGCCGGCGGTAAAGGTAATGGTGTCCACGCCCGCCATGGAAGCGATCATGGAGCCGGCCTGCTGCATGGCCTTGTAGGCGAACATATCGAAGGCGAGCAGGCAGCGCTCGTCGCCCTCGGAGGCGCGCGTACGGATGTCACGGGCGTCGTTGGAGATGCCCGAGATGGCAAGCAGACCAGACTGCTTGTTCATCATGTCATCGACTTCCTGGTAGCTGTAGCCGCCCTCGCGCTGCAGGTAGCACACGGTAGCCGGGTCAATGGAACCACAACGGGTGCCCATCATCAGGCCGTCGAGCGGCGTGAGGCCCATCGTGGTATCGCGGCACACGCCGTCCTCGATGGCGGCGAGCGAAGCGCCGTTGCCCAGATGACACGAAAGCAGACGGTGGCAGCGCGAACCCAGGATCTCCTTGGCCATCATCCACTCATAGCGGTGGCTTGTGCCGTGGGCGCCGTACTTGCGCACGTGATACTTGTCGCACACGTCCTTGGGCAGGGCGTAGGTGTAGGCAACCTCGGGCATGGTCATGTGGAACGAGGTGTCGAAGACGGCCACGTTGGGCAGCTCCGGATACTTCTCGCGGCAATACTCAATCGCCGCGGCCTCGCCGTAGTTGTGCAGCGGAGCCAGGGGAGCCACCTCGAGAATCTTGGCCATAACCTCGTCGTCGACGACAGCGGAATCATCGAAGTACCAACCGCCCTGAACGATGCGATGTCCAATGCCATCGATCGTAAAGTCGGTCTTCTCGAGCTCCTCGAGCACACGTGCGATAGCCGAACGGTGATCCGGGAAGGGAACCTCCTCGGTTTGCTTGGCGCCACCGTTCTCGGTGTGGCCAAAGATGCCCATGTCCGAACCGATGCGCTCGCAGTTGCCCTTGGCGAAAACCTCGCGGGTATCGGTATCCAAAAGCTGATATTTAAGGCTTGAGCTACCGGCGTTGACAACAAGTACGTTCATGAGACTCCTTTGCAGTGCGATACGGTCGGCGCAGACCGCTCAAGGCGGCCGTATGTTAATAAGAAGTTATCACAACTTGATAAATAGCTATCAGGCATATCGCCCAACGAGTTCAAAAGAGGGGCTGAACGGCATGTTGCCGTCCAGCCCCTCCCCTCTTGTAATTACTTGGCGTTGACGATGCGCTCGACGTCGGAAGCGATCATGAACTCCTCGTCCGTGGGGATGACAAAGACTGTCTCTTAT
>CABSMZ010000267.1 GCA_902478875.1 uncultured Collinsella sp. | reverse complement strand
AATCGCACGACTCATTGCAGCTAACGCAAGCGGCGGTCGTCCCATGTACGGGACGACCGCCGCTTTTTGCTATCTACCGACTGACGCCGCGGGGATAGGCCTCACATGCACCAAGGGGTTGACTAGAGCTCGCAAGCAACCTTGTAGCCATCGCCGATGGCGTCGCGGATGTTGCCGCACTTGTTGGCATCGCCCAACACGTGGATGGTAACGCCGGCTGCAGCAAGGTCGTCGGCCAACTTGGTATTGGGACGATAGCCCATGGCAAGTACCAGCGTATCGGCATCGGCGATGGTGTGGATCTCGCCGTCCTTTTCGTAGCTGATGGCATCCTCGGTAATCTCGGTCACCTTGGCCTCGGTCAGCACGTGAACGCCCTTGGAGAGCATGCGCGTGATGAGCACCGCGCGACCGGCGCCGCCCTCGTTGGCGGCGAGCGTCTTGGTCATCTCGATGACGGTGACGTCGCGATTGGCCGGCGACAGATCGTTGACCAACGGGGCCAGGTAGTCGGCCGTCTCGCAACCGACGGTGCCGCCGCCCACGATGACAATCTTCTTGCCCGGGAAAGCCTTGCCGCCCAACAGGTCGTCAGCCGTCATGACCTGCTTAAATCCCTGCATGAAGGCCGGGGCGATGGGCTCGGCGCCATAGGCCAGGACGACCTCGTAGCCGGCGTAGTCACGCTGAATGTCCTCGGCAGTAAGCTCGGTGCCAAATACGCACTTCACGCCGACCTCGGCCAGGCGACGGTACTGATACTTGATCACGCGGGTGAGTTCCTGCTTTGCCGGCGGAACGGCCGCGATGCGCATCTCGCCACCCGGCTCGTCCTGCTTATCCACGAGCACTACGTTGTGGCCGCGCTTGGCAGCAATGTAGGCTGCCTCCATGCCCGCAGGACCAGCGCCCACAACCAGCACGTTCTTAGCCTCGGCGGCAGGCTCGTAGCCGGCCTCGTCGCGCTCAACATCGGGATTGACGGTGCAGGAGATGCGCTTGCCAAACATAATGCCGTTCAGGCAGCGCAGGCAGCCGATGCAGGGGCGGATGTCGTCGGCGTTGCCGGCAGCGGCCTTATTGCAGAACTCGGCATCGCACAGATTGGCGCGGCCCATCATGCAGATGTCGGCAGCGCCGTCCTCGATCAGCTCCTCGGCGATCCAGGCCTCGTTGATGCGGCCGACGGTGGCGACAGGAATGTTGACGTGCTTTTTGATCTCGCGCGAGCAGGCAGCGTGCGAGGCCTGCTGGGTACCGGCGGCAGGAATCGCGGAACCGCGCTTGATGGTGGTGCCGCCCGACACATGAATCATGTCGACGCCGGCCTTCTCCAGGCGACGCGAGACGTAGATCATGTCGTTGAGGGTCAGACCGCCATCGGTGTACTCATCGCCCGAGATGCGGACGTCGATGATAAAGTCCTTGCCGCAGCGCTCGCGAATCTCGGCGATGACCTCGAGCAAAAAGCGCATGCGGGCGTCGAGCGAGCCGCCGTACTCATCGGTACGCTTGTTATAGAGCGGGGTCAAGAAACCGCCGAGCATGCCGTGGGCGTGCGCCGCATGGACCTCAACGCCATCGACACCGGCCTTCTGCATACGCACGGCAGCGTCGCCAAACTGATGCGTGAGCTCGTGAATCTCGTCGACCGTGATAGGACGCGGTGCCTCACGGGCATAGGACTGTCTCTTATACACATCTGACGCTGCCGACGACGGAG
>CABSMZ010000266.1 GCA_902478875.1 uncultured Collinsella sp. | reverse complement strand
ATATTATTGGAGGAAATTAAAATGCTTCACACGATCAATCCCGAAATTCTGTTCCTTAAGCAGGAAGATGTCATCAAGGCCGGCCTTCTCGATATGAAACAGATCTTGGCCGTTACGGAAAAGACCTACGCGATGCTCGGTCAGGGCCTCATCAAGAACCCGCCCAAGACCAACACCAGCATCCCTGACAAGGAAAACTGGCAGTCGTTCTTCAACGCCATGCCTTGCTACATCGGCGGCGACATCAACATCGGCGGCATCAAGTGGGCGGCGGAGTCCAAGAAGAACGCCACGATCCCTGGCATCCCCTACGGCATCGACATTTCCATCCTGAGTGACCCCGAGACGGTGCTGCCGTTCTGCATTCTGGACGGCACGCTCATCACCGCGATGCGCACCTCCGCCGTCGGCGGTCTGATGGCCAAATATGCCGCCCCCTCGAACGCGGACACCGCGTGCCTCGTCGGCGCGGGTGTTATCGGCCGCACGATGATCTCCGCCGTGCACGAGGCGCTGCCCCAGATCAAGACCATGTACCTCTGCGACATTGATGTCGCCAAGGCCGAGGGCATCGCGAAGGAGTACGGCGACAGCTTGGGCGTTGAGATCATCCCGACGAGCGACAGCAAGGCCGCGGCGCTCAAGTCCCAGCTCATTGTCGGCGAGACCACCGCACCCAAGCCGTTCATGGACACCTCCTGGCTCACGCCCGGCTGCGGTCTCGTCTCCATGCACTCCAACGAGGTGATGGAAGACGTCTTCCTCAAGGCCGACGGCATCGTCGCCGACTACTGGACACAGCTCAAGCAGCACACGAACCCGCTGTCCAAGCTCACGAAGGAGGGCAAGCTCGATGAGAGCCAGATCATGGACCTGAGCGAGCTGGTGCTCGGCACGAAGAAGCTGCGCACCTCGGACGATCAGTTCGTCGCCGCCGCGTCCATGGGCCTCGGCGCGCTGGACATCATGATCGCCTATCAGCTCTACCTGAACGCGACGGAAATGGGCATCGGCACCAAGGTGAACCTTTGGGACAAGCCCCTGTGGGAATAAGCGATAGCAGGAGGAAACGAGGATGAACGCATTCAAGAAATTTGCGGCGCTGCTTTTAGCGCTTATGATGATCCTGTCTCTCGCCGCCTGCGGCAGCAAGAGCGATGACAGCGCGCAGGGCAGCTCGGACGGCGACGCGTCGTCCGATGACACCGCCAAGTCCAAGATCGAGCAGATCAAGGAGGCGGGCGTGCTCGTGATGGGAACCTCTGCCGACTATCCCCCGAACGAGTTCCACACGGAGGTGGACGGCAAGGACACCATCGTCGGCTTTGACGTTGCTATCGCGCAGTACATCGCCGATGACCTCGGCGTCGAACTCAAGGTCGTCGACATGTCGTTCGACAACCTGTGCATCAACCTCGCCAAGGGTGATTTTGACATTGTCATCGCCGGTATGGCCTCGACCGAGGAGCGCTTGAAGTCCGTCGATTTCTCCGACCCGTACTTTAAGCAGCAGCAGGCCATTCTGATCCGCGCGGAGGATGACGCGCTCTACAACAAGCCCGAAGACCTGAGTGGTCACAAGGTCGGCGTGCAGAACGGTACCATTCAGGTGCCCATCGCCAACGAGCTGGCAGGCGAAGAGAACGTCGTCGGCCTCGTCAAGGCGCAGGATCTCATCATGGAGCTCAAGAGCGGCAAGCTCGATGTTGTGCACATCGACTACAC
>CABSMZ010000265.1 GCA_902478875.1 uncultured Collinsella sp. | reverse complement strand
GCGATATCGTCGTCAACGACCAGGCGCACATGATGAGTGCCCTCGCCCTTAAAGAACAACGGACGCTCGAGGCCCATGTTGTTGACCTGGAACCACGGATACTGGGGGGCCGCCGTAAACTCGAGCTTGCCCTCACGCAGGTTGGCGCGGAACTCATAGGCAAGACCGGACTCGGCGTCCTCGGCGAGCTTCACCGAGAAGCCGGCAGCGTCACCGGCGAGCTCGATGTCGGCGTCGAGCATATAGGTGGAACCGGCATCCGCAGCGAGCACCTGCTCGACCTTGCCCGACTCGCAGGAAAGCTTAAAGGCCTCGACTGCCTTAGCCTCGCCAAAGGCGCCAAGCATGCTGTCGGGGAGTTTGGTGCCAAGCGTTCCGTCGGCACGCTGAACGATCTCGAGGGGCATAAAGGTGCCACCCCACAGGTAAGAGCTGGGGTCGCCGCCCTCGTCACGCGTAGGAACCCAACCAAAGAGAACGCGGCGCTCGCCATCAAATGCGGTACGTGCGGCATAGTACGCGCGGCCATCGAAGGAATCGTCCGCAGGAGTGATCCAGGGACCGTTGATAGAGCGAGACATGCGGTAACGGGTCTTGTTGCCATCACTGTACTCAGAGAACACCAGATACCACCAGTCGCCCATCTTAAAGAGATCGGGCATCTCGAACATGGTGTACAGGCCCGGATTCCACCAGTCGCCTTGGAACTCCCAGGTATCCAGGTCCTTGGAGGTGAACTTGACCAGACGACCGGTCATCAGACGCTTGTCCTCGCCCACACGCGTGCCGAGGATGAGCATGTACTCTTCGTTCTCCTCATCCCAAAGCACAAAGGGATCGCGCCAGTTGCGGTCATCGTAACCTTCCTGGGGCGGAAGCAGCGTCTCGGCGATGTTCTTCTCCCACTTGACGGCGTCGTCACTCGTTGCGTGAAGAAGAACCTGCTTCATCAAGCGTGCGCGGACCTTATCGCGATTGCAACCAGTGTAGAGCGCATGGTACTTGTCGCCCACCTTAAACACCGTGCCGGCATAAACATACTGGTCGACTTCCTCGTCGCCGCCACGCTCAAGGCTCTCGCCAAAGTCCTTGTAGTTGACGAAATCCTTGGTCGTCGCGAGTGCCCAGCCAAACGGCTCTCCGAAAGGTTCGGGGTTACGCGTGTCACGCTGATGATAGAGATAGAACGTGCCATCCTCGCCGTACGGCATGATGTCGCCTACCCAAATTCCCTCAGGCTGGTAATACACCTTGTGCATCCGAGACTTCCTTTCCCACAAGATACTAACTCGGTACAACTGCAAGATATGTCAATCGTTTTCATATGTCAAACGTTTTCACACTAATACGTCTTTTCGCAGTTCCAGTCGTCGGCAAACGGTTGACATATGGCGGCGAACGGTCATCAGAGGCGTTTGAGGAATTCTTTTGGCACGGGATGAACTACGCGGTTTTGCCCTCAATGAGTTCAACGGGGAGCTTGGTATTCGATTCGGGCTTTTCACCGTTAACAAGAGCGATGATGGATTGCGCCGCGAGCTCTCCGATGCGATCGATATCTTGACGAACGGTTGTTAAGTCAGGCATAAACGTCATAGTGCGGCGGGCGCCATCCGCGCCCACGACCTTAATATCGTCCGGAGCGCTCAAGCCGCGCCGCTTCATCACGTTGAGGCAGATGGCCGCCATCGTGTCGTCTCCCGCAAAGATGCCGTCAATATCGGGGTTCT
>CABSMZ010000264.1 GCA_902478875.1 uncultured Collinsella sp. | reverse complement strand
AGCAGAAGGAAATGCTCCGCCGCACCATGACCAGCTGATCGGCCGCACCGTCACCGTGAAGGACATCCTGTCCTCCATCAACTACCTGAACGGTCTGGGCCACGGCGTTGGCACCACCGATGATATCGACCATCTGGGCAACCGCCGCATCCGCAGCGTTGGTGAGCTGCTGCAGAACCAGTTCCGCATCGGCTTCTCCCGCATGGAGCGCGTCATCCGTGAGCGCATGACCCTGCAGAGCCAGGATCAGAGCGTTATCACCCCGCAGGCACTGATCAACATCCGTCCTGTGGTCGCCGCCATCAAGGAGTTCTTCGGCTCCTCTCCGCTGTCTCAGTTCATGGACCAGAACAACCCTCTGGCCGAGCTGACCCACAAGCGCCGTCTGTCTGCTCTGGGCCCCGGCGGTCTGAGCCGTGACCGCGCAGGTTTCGAGGTCCGTGACGTTCACTACAGCCATTATGGCCGTATGTGCCCCATTGAGACCCCTGAAGGCCCCAACATCGGTCTGATCTCCTATCTGGCATCCTACGCCAAGATCAACGAGTACGGCTTCGTTGAGGCTCCCTACCGCAAGGTCAAAAAGACTTACGACGAAAACGGCAAGCTGATCGATCAGGTCGTTACCGATGAAGTTGAGTATATGACCGCTGACGTTGAGGATGAGTACGTTGTTGCTCAGGCCAACGAGCCTCTGGATGAGACCAAGCACTTCATCCGTCCCCGCGTTTCTGCCCGCCGCCGCGATGACATCCTGGAAATCGATGCCGATAAGGTCGATTATATGGACGTTTC
The DNA here is from genome assembly GCA_902478875.1 of uncultured Collinsella sp. GTDB lineage: Bacteria > Actinomycetota > Coriobacteriia > Coriobacteriales > Coriobacteriaceae > Collinsella. The sequence goes on along the minus strand of CABSMZ010000264.1, from coordinate 941 downwards.
GCCCCGAATGATGGTCTCTGTTGCGACCGCCTGCATCCCCTTCCTGGAGAACGATGACTGTAACCGTGCTCTGATGGGCTCCAACATGCAGCGTCAGGCAGTGCCTCTGATGGTCACCCAGCAGCCCATCGTGGCTACCGGCATGGAGTACAAGGCAGCTACCGACTCCGGCACTGCAGTTCTGGCCAAGAACGACGGTATCGTGGAGAAGATGGATGCCGACCATGTGGTGGTCCGCAACACCAAGGGTGAGCTGGAGGATTACGCTCTGGTCAAGTTTGCCCGCTCCAACGCAGGCACCTGCATCAACCAGCGCCCCATCGTTGAGGTGGGCGAGAGCGTCAATGCCGGTCAGGTGCTGGCCGACGGCCCCGCAATGCGCAACGGTGAGATCTCTCTGGGTAAGAACGCCCTGATCGGCTTTATGACCTGGGAGGGCTACAACTACGAGGACGCTGTCCTGCTGAACGAGAAGATCGTCCGCGAGGATGTGTACACCTCGATCCATATTGAAGAGTACGAGACCGAGTCCCGTGACACCAAGCTCGGACCTGAGGAGATCACCCGTGATATCCCCAACGTCTCCGAGGATGCCCTGAAGGATCTGGATGAGCGCGGCATCATCCGCATCGGTGCCGAGGTCAAGAGCGGCGACATCCTGGTCGGCAAGGTCACCCCGAAGGGTGAGACCGAGCTGACCGCTGAGGAGCGCCTGCTCCGCGCCATCTTTGGCGAGAAGGCCCGCGAAGTCCGTGATACCTCTCTGCGCGTGCCCCACGGCGAGTACGGCATCATCGTGGATGTCAAGGTCTTTACTCCTGAAAACAGCGATGAGCTGCAGCCCGGTGTCCGCGAGGTCGTCCGCTGCTACATCGCTCAGAAGCGTAAGATCAGCGTCGGCGATAAGATGGCAGGCCGTCACGGCAACAAGGGTGTCGTTT
>CABSMZ010000263.1 GCA_902478875.1 uncultured Collinsella sp. | reverse complement strand
GGCGAAGACGCCAACCTGTTCTTCCGCAACCTGTCGCTGGGCAACCTGCGCGGCGACTACCGCTTCCTGGGCGTGGCGCCCGTCGGCCTCAAGCCGCTCATCATGCGCGGTTTGGACCGTGAGATCCAACGCGCCCTCGCCGGCGAGCCCGCCCGCGTGTTCTTTAAGCTCAACTCACTGACCGACCGCGAGGTCATCGACAAGATCGCCGAGGCATCGTGTGCCGGCGTGCGCGTGGACATGATTATCCGCGGTATCTCGTGCCTCAAGCCGGGCGTTCCTGGCAAGACCGAGAACGTGCATGTCCGTTCTATCGTCGGACGCTTTTTGGAGCATGCGCGCGTTTACGCCTTTGGCGTGGACTCGGACATGATCTATCTGAGCTCGGCCGACATGATGACGCGCAACACCGAGCACCGCGTGGAGATCGCCTTCCCCGTGCTCGACCCCACCTGCCGCGCCCTGGTGCACGAGTACATGGGCATGCAGCTGCGCGACAACGTGAAGGCCCGCAGCCTCACGAGCGACGGCACCTGGGTCCCCGTGGAGCGCGCAGAGGGTGAGAAACCCTTCAACTCGCAGGAAGCCCTGCTGGAGCGTGCCTACCGCAACGCCGAGGCCGCGCCCGAGCCCGTCATTGAGGCAAAGCCCGCCCCTGCTCCTAAGCCGCAGCCGGCCACACCCGAGGTTCAGAAGGTCCAGGCGACCGTCATTGAGCCCGAGCCCGCACCTGCACCTCAGCCCGAGCCGCAGGCAGCTAAGCCCGCACCCGAGACGAGCGCCCGTCGCGATAAGCCCGCCGGCAAGACCAAGGCCATCGAGCGCCATCGCCCCGGTCGTGTGCGCATGGGCCTGGGCCTGATCGGCCTGGGTCTTAAGACGCTCATTACCGGCAAGACGAAATAGTCGTTTGTAGAAGCAGTTTGTAGAAGCGCCCCGCATTTGAGGAAAGCCTCGGATGCGGGGCGCTTTTCCCTGCTACCATGGTGCGAGCAACAACACGAATGACAGGCAGGGATATGAAGCTCACTATAGAATCGATGACCTACGGCGCCGACGGGCTGGCGCACGCCGACAACGGCAAGGCCGTCTTTGTGCAGGGCGCCGTGGCAGGCGACACCGTCGAGGCCGAGGTCGTACAGGACGGCAAGTCGTTCATGCGCGCCCGCACGACCGAGATTCTGGAGCCGAGCCCCGATCGCATTCAGCCCCCCTGCCCCTTCGTTGGCATCTGCGGAGGTTGTTCGTGGGGCAATCTCTCACGCACGGCACAGCTCGCCGCCAAGGAGCAAAACCTGCGCTCCACGCTCGAGCGCATCGGCAAGTTCGCTCCTGAGCAGGTCGATGAGTTGGTGCAGCCCATCTGCCACACCAAGGACGACTGGGGCTACCGCAATAAAATCGAGCTCGAACCGACCGTCGTCAACGGTCGCGTACGCCTTGGCATGCACGGTGTCGACCCCAGCAAAATCGTGACCGTCGATGCATGCCCGCTGTTCGATAAGCGCTTCCCGAAGGCGCTCAAATCGGTCGTCGGCGCACTCAACTATCTAAGCGGCAGCCATGACTTGGGGCTCGAACGCGTGGGCATTCGCGCATCGCGCCGCACCAAGGCGCTCGAGGTTGCACTCTGGACGCCCACAGGCTCTTTTCCGCGCTCGCAAGTCTCCCGCGTGCTGGCGGACGCCGCTCATCCTGTCTCTTATACACATCTCCGAGCCCACGAGACCGTACTAGATCTC
>CABSMZ010000262.1 GCA_902478875.1 uncultured Collinsella sp. | reverse complement strand
TCGCCGGCAAAGGAGCCGATGACCTCGTGCTTGCCGTTGAGCACCACGTTAAGCACAAAGGCAAGGTGAGCCATCTCGGCAGCGGCAAACATGTCCTCGCTCACGTGGTTGTGGCACAGGTTGCCGGCACGCGAGTGGGAATCATTCACAAACTGACCGTTGTGGTTGTACATGATGGTCTTGTAGCTGGCGATGCCAGGCAGGACGGACTTGCGGCTACCAGAGAAACCGGCAAAGAAGTGCGGCTCAATAAAGCCCTCGGCAAGCAGCAGATCACAATCGGCGGCAATCTTGTTGATGATGCACTCGCCACCAGAAGGCAGGGTGCCAATCTTTTTCATCATGCTGTCGTCAGTCGCGACGTGCATAACGATTTCCTCGTTGGCAACAATCTCCTCGCCATACTTGTTGACGAGTTCCTCGTGCGTCGACGGACGGTGCATACCCGTAGCAACCAAAATACGCACTCGAGCCTCGGGCGCAGCGGAATGGATGTGATGCAGCAGAATAGGCATCGTCACACGCGAGGGAACGGGACGTGTATGATCGGAGCTAATAATGACGATATCCTTCTTGCCAGCACAAAGCTCCTCGAGCGACGGCGAGCCATAAGGGTTGGCAAGCGACTCCTCTACCAGCTCTTCCTGCGATTTCGTGGTCTTAAACTCGTTTTGATGACCTTCCATCACACCCGCGAAATTCTTATCCTCGAGCTCCAGATGCAACGTCTTGTGGTCAAACGGTAGTTCACATTCAAACAATGACGAGCGCCCTCTTCCTTTCAACTGACACACTAGATAAACCGTTGGAAGGATACGCCGCTTACCGAAAAACACCACCGTCCACCGACTCGTTAACATAACGTTCATATTTGACCCACAACAAAACGACCGCGATCCCGCTTGGGACCGCGGCCGCTACAGTCGTAAGGCGAGAAGCGCCACATGCATCTCAATCCCAATCGATAAGACGCGAGGCGCGAAGCGCCAAACGCGCCGCCGGGACAGACCCCATCCAAAACGCGCGAAGCGCACTATATTCCCCCAGCCAGTAATCCGCCGAAGACCGGACATCGCAGGGTCCGCCATTAGTTTACTTTTAGGCACACTCCGCAGGACGCAAGAAGCCCTCGCCGCACGAAGTGCGCAGCGAGGGCTTCTTGCATGTCCGAGGACGTGCCTAAAAGTAAACTAATGGCGGACCCGGACGACTACAGGGCTATCGATTACCCCGTGTTTTGCAATCCTGCCGAGACGCCGGTCACAGTCGAAAGAATCAGGCTCATGTACTCGACCTTCTTCTCCTCGGCCATCTCGTCCTGGTTCATACGCACCTCGCGAAGGGCGCGGACCTGGGCGATGGACAGGGCGTCGACGTAGGGGTTGCGCACGCGGACGGCGCAGCCAAGCACGCGGCGGCGCTGCAGCGGCCACTCGTCACCGACGATGGCAAGGACCCACTTACGCGTGAGCTGCATCTCGGTGAAGACCTTCTCGGACAGATCCTGGCGATCGCCCAGGTGCAGATACATCTTGGCGATGCGCTGGTCGGTCTTAGCGATCGACATCTCGATGTTGTCGATAAAGGTGCGGAAGAACGGCCACTCCTGGTAGGCAGCCTTAAGCTGGTCCAGATCGCCCAACTGCTCGCAGGCGGTACCCAGGCCGTACCAAGCGGCCAGATTGATGCGCGCCTGGCTCCAGCTGAAGATCCACGGAATGGTGCGCAGGTCGTCGAGCGACTTGGCACCC
>CABSMZ010000261.1 GCA_902478875.1 uncultured Collinsella sp. | reverse complement strand
ATGTTTGGTTGGTGCCTGTTGATGGTCTGGGTATCGGGGAGGGCGGGCTCCGTTATAATCGCCTAGAACATTAAATGGAAACGGGACGGGAGCCATATATGCGCCAGGGTTTCGACAACGCGAAGTATATCGAGCTGCAGGCTGCTCACATTAAGGAGCGCATCTCGCAGTTTGGCGGCAAGCTGTATTTGGAGTTTGGCGGCAAGCTGTTCGATGACTATCATGCCAGCCGCGTGCTACCGGGTTTTGAGCCGGACAGCAAGTTCCGCATGCTCAAGAGCATCGCCGACGATGTCGAGGTTATCATCGCGATCAACGCGAACCATATCGAGAAAAACAAGGCTCGTGGTGACCTTGGCATTACCTATGACGAGGATGTGCTGCGCCTGGTTGACCTGTTCCGCGGCAACGGCTTTGCTGTCGCGGCCGTGGTCATCACCCAGTACGCTGGACAGCCCGCTGCCGATGTGTTCCGCAACCGCCTGAACGCGCTCGGTATTCCCGCCAAGCTGCACTATCCCATCGAGGGGTATCCGCACGATGTCGATCTGATTGTGTCCGACGACGGCTATGGCAAGAACGAGTTTGTCGAGACCACCCGACCGCTCGTTGTCGTGACGGCGCCCGGCCCTGGCTCGGGCAAGCTCGCCACTTGCCTGTCTCAGCTCTATCACGAGCACAAGCACGGCACGGCCGCCGGCTATGCCAAATTCGAGACCTTCCCGGTTTGGAATCTGCCCCTTACGCATCCGGTCAATATTGCCTACGAGGCCGCCACGGCAGACCTCGATGACGCCAACATCATCGACTCCTTCCACCTGGAGGCCTACAACAAGACCACGGTCAACTACAACCGCGACGTCGAGGCCTTCCCGGTAGTCCGTGCCCTGATGGAAAAGATCCTGGGCAAGAGCCCCTACCAGAGCCCTACGGACATGGGCGTCAATATGGTCGGTTTTGCCATCACCGATGACGATGCCTGCCGCGACGCTTCCAAGATGGAGATCGTCCGCCGCTACTTTACCGCGGTCGAAAATGTGCGCCGTACCGGAGTGGGCGATGAGCAAGTCGACCGTCTCAAGATTATTATGAAGAAAGCCGGCATCGATAAGAACTACTCACCGGCGCGCTCGGCGGCCCTCACCAGGGAGCAGCTGACGGGTGGTCCCGTGGGTGCCATGGTCATGCCCGATGGCTCCGTGGTGACCGGTAAGACCTCCACGCGCCTGGGCGCCGCAAGTTCGCTCATTATGAACGCCCTCAAGCATGTCTCGGGCGTCGACCTTGAGCTCGAGGTCATTAGCGATGAGGCGATCGAGCCCATCAGCAAGCTCAAGACGCATTTCCTGGGTAGCAAAAACCCGCGCCTCCACACCGACGAGACGCTTATGGCGCTGTCGATCACCTCGGCCACGAGTGAGACGGCCGCTCGCGTCCTTTCGGGCCTGGAGCAGTTGCGCGGTTGCGATGCCTTCTTTAGCGTGATCATCTCGCCGACGGACGAGACGGTACTGCGCAAACTGGGTATCAACGTGTGCTGCGAGCCCAAGTTTGAGCGCCGCGGTTTCTTCCATCGCTAAGTTTGAAGCACCGCGGTAATTGCATTGCAGTTTGGCCGTATCGGGTTAGCGCCCGGTACGGCTTTTTGATCAATAAAGTGCCTATTTCGGCGAAAAATAGCCGTTTACCTGCCTAGAAACAATTTGAGCGGTATACAATCTGTCTCTTATACACATCTCCGAGCCCACGAGACCGTACTAGATCT
>CABSMZ010000260.1 GCA_902478875.1 uncultured Collinsella sp. | reverse complement strand
GGACAATCTGACGTTCAACTTCAAGGGCGCGACCGAAAGGCCAGCGCCCTTTCGCTTCACGTTACCTTGTCTCAAATGCGACCCGCTCGCTGACGTTTCCAAGACGTCGACGTTGCCGGGGTTGTCAAGGGGTTGGTGCAAGGGGGACAGGTTACTTTGCACCAGGTTGGTGCAGATTAACCTGTCCCCCTTGCACCAGGATGTGGTTTGCTTGCCGGCATCGGTAAGTCTTCGGCGCTTTCCAAGCCCAGTGGGCAAAAAATGCCAAATATGAGTACTGTTGCTATTGTAATGCCATATTACTTTCGCAAAATAATGGACATAACAGCAAATATGTTCATTAACATCGACGCATATTAGCACGCTATAGAGCTGTTTGACTAATTGAGAGGCGCATGCAAGCTGCGGGGGCGGCATTTGGGGTTGTTTTGGCTGTTACTAAACTGGTAACAGTACTCATATTTGCCATTTTTTGCCCACGGAGCCTTGAGGGAGAGCGTCAATCAGGTCCCAGGGGAGGCGGTTCGAGGCCGCAGAACGAAAAACGGGGACGCAGGCTGTCCTGCGCCCCCGTTCTCGGGCGTCATCTGTTCCCTACGGCAGAATTTATGCCGCTTCGTCGAACTGCGAGTTGTACAGGTCGGCGTAGAAGCCGCCCTGGGCGAGTAACTCGTCGTGCGTGCCCTTCTCGACGATATCGCCGTCGCGAATCACCAGGATCACGTCGGCGTTGCGGATCGTGGACAGGCGGTGCGCGATGACAAAGCTCGTGCGGCCCTGCATCAGCGCATCCATGGCGCGCTGAATAAGCTCCTCGGTGCGAGTGTCAACGTTGGAGGTCGCCTCGTCCAGAATCAGCGCCGGGCGGTCGGCCAAAATGGCACGAGCGATGGTCACGAGCTGGCGCTGACCCTGCGACAGGTTGGTGCCCTCCTCGTTAATCATAAAGTCGTAGCCGCCGGCGAGCGTATGGATAAAGTGATCGCAGCGTGCGGCGCGTGCAGCGGCCTCGACCTCGTCATCGCTTGCATCGGGACGTCCGTAGCGGATGTTCTCGCGGATCGTGCCGTTAAACAGCCAGGTATCCTGCAGTACCATGGCAAACTCGCTGCGAAGTGCCGCACGGTCCCAGTCGCGCACGTCGATGCCCTCGACGCGCAGCGAGCCGCCGTCCACATCGTAGAAGCGCTGCAGCAGCTTAATGAGCGTGGTCTTGCCGGCGCCGGTGGGGCCGACGATGGCGATGGTTTGGCCGGGCTGTGCCTCGCAGCTAAAGTCGTGGATGATGGTCTTGTCGGGCGTGTAGCCAAACTTGACATGGTCAAACTCCACGTGGCCGGGGCGCTTCTCGGGAATCTGCGCGTCGGCCTTCTGCTCCTCCTCGGGCGCGGCAAGGAACTCAAAGACGCGCTCGGTGGCGGCGGCCATCGACTGCATCGTGTTGCTCACGTTGCCCAGCTGCTGCACAGGCTGCGTAAAGTTTCGCACGTACTGGATAAAGCTCTGGATGTCGCCGGGCGTGGCATTGCCGGTCAGCGCGAGCTGCGCACCCACTACGACAACGCCCACGTAGCCCATGTTGCCCACCAAGCTCATAAGCGGCATCATCAGGCCCGACAGGAACTGCGAGCGCCAGCCGCTAATAAAGAGGCGGTCGTTTTGACGGTCGAACTCCTCGATCGAAGCCTCGGCGCGGTCGAACACCTGAATGACGTTCTGGCCGGCAAAATCCTCCTCGATAATGCCGTTGACGGTGCCCAGGACCTGCTGCTGCTCGCGGAAGT
>CABSMZ010000259.1 GCA_902478875.1 uncultured Collinsella sp. | reverse complement strand
CTCTCTCCGTCGTCGGCAGCGTCAGATGTGTATAAGAGACAGTTATTAATGACGTCGACAGGCGGGGTGGTTCCCCGCGTACGTGCCATCTGAGTAACCGAGGGGAGGGCGCACATGGGAATGACTGGTGCATACGAGCGCAATCTCGATGCAAAAGGTCGTCTGTCCCTGCCTGCACCCCTTCGCGAGGAGCTTGGAGAGCACGTTCGCGTGTTCAAAGCCCTGGATGTCGATGCTCTGTACGTGTTCTCTGCCGAGGCCTTCGATAAGTGGGTCGAAGGACTCTTCGCGGGTCGTGAGGGCCACGAGGGTTTTAACCCGCGTGACATTAATGACCAGAAGCTCATGAGGGCGATCAACAAGCGCACCACGTCGATGGACGTGGACAGCGCCGGTCGTATCGGTCTTTCCGAGTCTCTCCGTAAGCAGGCGAACCTCGACCGCGAGGTCACGGTTGTGGGCAACTACGACCACCTTGAGGTTTGGGATCGCGCCGCGGCCGATGAGGACGATGACGATGAGGCCCTGCTGGACCTCTTCTTCTCGTAAGGGCAAGGCACGGGTAACGGATGGAGCGTGGGATCTTGACACAAGAATATCGGCATGAACCTGTCATGCTCGGCGAAGTGCTTGAGTCGCTGCGGCTAAAGAGCGGCTCCGTTGTCTGCGATTGCACCCTTGGCGGTGCCGGCCATTCGGTAAAGATGGCCGCGCAGGTGGGGGAGACGGGCCTTTTGCTCGGCGTCGACCAGGACGACATGGCCCTCGAGGCCGCTGGCGCCCGTCTGGACCGCGAGGTTCCCGGCGTTCCGCACCAGCTGCTGAAGGGCAACTTCGGCGACTTGGACGAGCTGCTTTGCTCGGCCGAGGTGCCCGGGGTCGATGGCTTCCTGTTCGATTTGGGCGTTTCGTCGCCGCAACTCGATATCCCTGGCAGGGGCTTTTCGTATAACGAGGACGCCCCATTGGACATGCGGATGGATCCGGGTAATAACACCTTAAACGCAGCTGAGGTCATCAACACCTATAACGAACACGACCTCGCCCGGATTCTACGCGTCTACGGCGAAGAGAAGTTCGCCTCGCAGATCGCGCGCGAGATCGTGCGCCGCCGCGAGCAAGAACCGATCGAAACCACCGGCCAATTTGTCGAGATCATCAAGGCGGGTATCCCGGCTGCCGCTCGTCGGCATGGCGGACACCCGGCCAAGAAAAGTTTCCAGGCCATTCGCATCGAGGTCAATCACGAGCTCGATGTGCTCGAACGAGGGCTTGATGCCGCCACCAGGTGGCTCAACCCGGGCGGACGTATCTGCGTCATCTCGTATCACTCGCTCGAGGACCGTATCGTAAAGAACCACTTTAAGGAGATGAGCCAGGGGTGCACGTGTCCGCCGGAGATTCCGGTGTGCGTGTGCGGCAACGTGCCGATACTCAAGGTCATCACCCGCAAACCCTTGGTTGCCCAGCCTGATGAGGTTGAGCGCAACCCTCGGGCGAGATCAGCCAAAATCCGCGTGGCGCAGCGTCTGTAGGCACGACCGCGCGATATTGGACCTCCCGCTCGCACCATAAACGAAGCTTAAACACACTACCAACGTACTCGGGATGGGAGGCGGCATATCATGGGCTACAACACTTCAAGCGCAGCACTCGCCTATGATATGAACGCCATGCCCGCCTATCGTGAGACGCCGCAGGCCCCCGTTGCTCCCCGTGAGCAGCGCACGCCGCGCTTTGATGTCTGTCTCTTATACACATCTCCGAGCCCACGAGACCGTACTAGATCTC
>CABSMZ010000258.1 GCA_902478875.1 uncultured Collinsella sp. | reverse complement strand
TGGGCTCGGAGATGTGTATAAGAGACAGGGCACTCACCGTAATGTCTGCCAGCGGCTTTTCCATGAGCAGGCGCTCGAAAGCCGAAAGGATGGCATTACGGCTGCGAATGATGCGACGATCAAGACGCGGTTTGCTGGTTGCCATGGGCGTGTCCCTTCGATATGCAAGCATTCATCAACAGATGAGAGATAATCTACGTAAGAGGATTATCCCCCATACAGCACAAATATGCCCCGCATCATGAAGAACGCACGACTGCCCTACTGCGACTTGGGATGCTTCTTCTTATTGAGTGCCGACGGAGATACGCGAATACCATCGCCTGTCTGGCGCACATAGGCTTTATGAGCCGGCTTAGCGGTCCCAGAAGCCTTCTGAGCGCGCTTCTTGGGATCAACGGTAACAGCATTCGTGGGGTGCGGCATAGTGGGCGCAGAGGGCGTCTGAGGCGTGCGGCCGAGCTTGCGCATCACACGATCCCAGCGCGCATGGATGCTCTCGTTGTGGGCGCTCTTAAGTCCCAGCAGGGGCGCAGCCAAAATGGTCGGCGCAATAAACGTAATGAGGCGCCACAGCAGATAGCCGGCGGTCGAAGCCGACCCAAAGAAATGACCTAGGAACAGCGCGAAGCCACCCTCAGCGCCACCAGTTCCACCGGGCAAGGGGACCGCAGAGCTCAGAAGCTGGACAAAGGCGCTCGCGGCCATGACCGAGAAAAAGTCGACCTCGTGGTGGCCAAAGGAAAGCATCAGGAAATACGGCACCAGATAGAAAAACGCGAGCTGCAGCATGGTGATAAACACGGTGAGCAGCATGGAAGAAAAATGTCCGGCCGAAAGCTTGAACTTCTCGGAGAAGGAGTAGATCTCGCCATCGACAAACGTGCGCCATCCCTCGATCTTAGTGGCCGAGACACCAATGCGCTCAAGCCAATTGATGATGCAATGGGCAACGCGCGTGACGGTCTTAGGCATGAGCGCGACGGCGAAGATGCCCAGCAAGATGCAGCAGTGCCCACCAAAGCTAAAGACGCACAGCAGCGTCATGTCGCCATAGCGCTCGGCAAAAAACGGCATGCGAGCAAGCAGTAGGATAGCGCCCCAGGCAACGAGGCCAAACTGGTACACGATAAAGCGAGTGAACTGCGTGGCGCCAGCCTCGCCGACATTTTGGCCCGCCTTGGTCAGGCGGTAGATCTGGGCGGGAGTCGAGCCCATCATCATAGGTGTGAGGTTGCCAAAGAAGATGCCACTCGCCTCGACCGAAATCAGGTCGCGAATGCCGACGGGTGAATTAGGGTCGAGCCATACGGCGATCGCATAGGCCACAATGCCAAAGAACAGATACATGAACATGCAAAGACACGCGACAAAGAGCCATGACGCCTGCACGCTCGACATAGCGGCCCAGAACTGCCCCATCTGCCCGGTTACCACCAGATAGACGATATAACCCACCAGCACGACGCCGATAAAGATGGCGCCGCGGCGTGCGCTCTTATTGTCATCTCCGCCCGAGGCCTCAACCTCAACCTGGGGCTTAGACGTATGCTGAGAGGACTCCGTCATGAGACTCCTTCTAACAGTCAAAATATCTTGCATATTGTACCCGCAAGGACCATAAGCAGAACGCAAAGCTCTGGTTCAAACGGGAATTGCAGACGGTTGTTTGAAAATAAAAAACCCGGCCTTCCATGGGAAGTCCGGGTATCAGATGCATGGTAGCCCGTACCAGATTCGAACTGGTGATCTCCGCCTTGAGAGGGCGGCGTCCTAAACCGCTAGACGAACGGGCCA
>CABSMZ010000257.1 GCA_902478875.1 uncultured Collinsella sp. | reverse complement strand
CGATGATGAGACTCGCCAGCGCGATCGTGACCATGCCGGTGCCGAGGTTGATGTCGCAGAACTTGTTGTACTCACCGATCAGGCAGCCGGAGAGCGCCGTGAGGGCGTTGGCGAGGCACAGGCCGATCGTGATGGTGACCTTGGGGTTGATGGAGGAGGCGCTGACCATGTCGAGACTGTCGCCCGTCGCGCGGATAGAAAGTCCGAGCGACGTGCCGAAAAACCGGATGAGCACGACCGCGATCACGCCCAGCAGCAGCGCGAGCAGCACCAGCGTGCTCCACTGGCTGCCGCCGGTGAGTGCCTTGAACAGCGAAAAGACCGTATCGCGCCCCGTGATGGACACGTTGGACGAAAAGCCCATGACCGCGAGGTTGATCGTGTACAGGCCGGTGTTCGAGATGATGCCGGCGAGGATGCTCTCCACGCCGAGGCGCGTCTGCAAAAAGGCGGTGATGAAGCCCGAGAGCATACCAGCAGCCATGGCCGCCGGCAGCGCCAGAAGCGGATGCCCCGCGATGGTGAGCATCGCGCCCACGGCACAGCCGAGCGTAAAGCAGCCGTCGGTCGAGAGGTCTGCAATGTTCAGGATCGAAAAGCTGATGAACAGCGCCAGCGCGACGAGGCCGTAAATCAGGCCGACCTCAAGCGCGGTCTTCAACACTGTCAGCATAAACGCCCCTCCTTCGGGATGTCAGATATCAGTTAAAATTCTGCTGCGTGGTCGTCTCGAGCACGGCGCTGCACTTGCCGTCAAACGCCTGCTTGACAGCCGCAAGGTCGTAGCCGAGGGCGGTGCAGCTGTCGGTGTTGATCATGGCGATGCCGTTGTCAAAGGTCGCGACCGGCAGCGTGGCGGGGCTCTTGCCGTCGACCAGCACCTGCACGACCATGTCGGCCGTCATCTTGCCAAGCGCGGTGTAATCCACACCGTAGCCGACGAACGCGCCGTTGAGCGCGAAGGAGTCCGCGCCGCAGTACTGCGGGATCTTGGCGTTGAGGAACTTCTCATAGATGGCAAGCTCTGCGGTCATGACGGTGTTGTCGGTCGGGGTAAAGACGGCGTCGACCTTTTCGGCGATGAGCGCGTCAACGGCGGAGGTGATCTCGTCGGTGGTCGTGCCGGTCTTCTCTACGCAGCGGATGCCCTTGCTCTCAAGGTAGGCCTTCGCATCTTCGATCGGCTGCTTGGACGAGTCCTCGCTCTTGGAGTAGAGCAGGCCGACGGTCTTGGTGTCCGGGTTCTGGGCGAGCATCAGATCGAGCAGGCCCTTGGTGTTGAGCGCGTCGCTCGTGCCGGTGATGCGGCCGCCGGGCGCGTCGAGCGCATCGACGATGCCGCTGCCGACGGGGTCAGACACGGCGGAGAACACGATGGGGATCTCGGTGTCCTCGGTGGCGGACTGCATGATCTTCACGGCCGGGGTCGCGATCGGCACGATCAGATCCACGCCCTTGCCGACGAGCTCTGCGCCGATCTGGTTGAGGGTCGTGGCGTCGCCCTGACCGTTGTAGAGCGTGTAATCGAAGGTCACGCCCAGCTCCTTGGCCTTGGCGTCGAGCTCGGCCTCGATGGCCGCCTCGATCTGGTTGAGGGACGCATCGTCCACAAACTGCACGATGCCGACCTTGTAGGTCTTACCCTCGGCCTTGTCGCCTTCGGTCTTGCTGCCGCAGGCAGCCAGGCCCATGAGTGCGGTGACGGCGAGTGCGCCGCCGACGATCTTTCGGAACGTTTTATTCATAGCAAATTCTCCTTATATTTTATGAAACGGTTGGTTTGTGACTGTCTCTTATACACATCTTCGAGCCCACGAGACCGT
>CABSMZ010000256.1 GCA_902478875.1 uncultured Collinsella sp. | reverse complement strand
TCTCTCCGTCGTCGGCAGCGTCAGATGTGTATAAGAGACAGGGTGTAATACTGAGCCGGCTTGGATACAGACTTCTGACCATCATCGTCGCCCGCGGCGGCCTCGTCCTCGCCAATTAGGACGCGCTCGGTAGGCTGCTCGGCCTCCGCAGCGGCAGCGGCGAGCTTGCGATCGGCGTCGGCTGCAGGAGCCTTCACCTTATTGAAGAGCTTCTGCACAGCACCGGCGGCAGAGTCGGTCACGCTCGACACAGCATTGCTGGCCTCGGCCATGCTGCCCGTAACCTCGGAAATGTCGCGAACCACGGCTTCGACCTCTACGAGATTGGAGGTAAGGGCATCAACTGCCGTCTTGCTCGACTTAAGCAGCGGCTCCATCTGGGCAAGCGCCGGCGTAAGCTCATCGACAGCGCCATCGAGCTTTGCCACCACAGGCTGAGCCTCGGCGATGGTGTTGTTGAGGTCGTTCACGGTCTTATCGAGCGAGTCGACAACATTGCGGGTCTTGCGCAGGGTAAGCGCGAGCTCAGCGATGGCCCACACGCCGGCAACGGCGAGCAGCAGCAGGGCGATTTGAATGGGACTCATACAAGCCTCCCGGAAGAATCGAAATACAGACGCTTTTCATGGTACCCCAAAGGGGACCGAACATGCCAAGAGCAGCAACGTGGGACAAAATTATCAGCAGCTACCTCGGTGCATTCCCGCTGCGGTCTCGTTCGCTTTGCTCTACGCGCCACTCTTCCCAGCCGCGCCCGGCAGGCTGCCAAAATGCGCCGCGTTCCAAGCCTTCGGGCAAATAGCGCTGATCGACCCAGCCTTCGGGATAATCATGTGGATACTTATACACACCGTATTCATCGCTGCCCGGGCGATGGCGATCGCGCAGATAACTCGGCACCTCGCGAAGCCCACTAGAATGGATATCGGCCAGCGCCGCATCGATCGAAGCCTCACACGCGTTGGATTTTGGCGCCAAGCACACATAGAGTGCAGCCTGAGCCAGGTTAATGCGGCACTCGGGATAGCCAATGACCTCGGCAGACTTAAACGCGGCATGCGCCACCAAAAGCGCCTGCGGGTCGGCGTTGCCAACATCCTCAGAAGCGTGAATCATAATGCGGCGAGCGATAAACTTAGGATCCTCCCCAGCATCGATCATGCGCGCGAGCCAATAGATCGTGGCATCGGGGTCACTACCGCGCATGGACTTGATGAACGCACTGATGATGTCGTAGTGCATGTCGCCGTTTTTGTCATAGGTAAAGCCGCGACGCGGGTTGGCAATCTTCACGTCATCCACGGTGATGGGATAGCGCTCCCCCGCCGCAGGCGCTGGCGTTCCCTCGGTATCGGGACGCGTGACGGCAATCTCGCTCGCAAGCTCGAGCGTCGTGAGCGCCGAGCGAGCGTCACCCGCTGCCAGCGTGCAAATGGTCTTGACCGTATCCTCATCGGCCGAGAACTTTCCGTTCAAGCCCTGTGGTGCCTCGAGCGCACGCTCAATAAGCGTGGCGATATCCTCATCCTTCAGATGTTCAAGCTCCACCACGCGCCCGCGCGACAACAGTGCCGAGTTGACCTCAAAGTACGGGTTCTCTGTCGTAGCGCCAATCATAATGACGGTACGGTTCTCAACTGCATGCAGCAGGGCATCCTGCTGCGACTTAGAGAAGCGGTGAATCTCATCGATGAATAGAATGGTGCGGCGATCGTACGTATTCAGGCGCGTCTTGGCCTCATCAATCACGCGACGCAGGTCCTTCACGTTACCCGTGACGGCGCTGACCTCGACAAACTCGCTCTTGGTATGGTTGGCGATCTGTCTCTTATACACATCTGACGCTGCCGACGACGGAGAGAG
>CABSMZ010000255.1 GCA_902478875.1 uncultured Collinsella sp. | reverse complement strand
GCGTCAGATGTGTATAAGAGACAGGGATGCGCAGCACGCGCCACGGATCAGCATGCAGCCAGTCGGTCGACTCCTCGGGCGCCAGCAGGTTGGCGTAGGTGTTGTCCTTGGGAATCATAGGGCCGCGCATGACCACGGGACCGCGGCGGTACGTCTCGTCGTAGGCCGGCTCGCCCTCGACGCTCTCATTCTTAATCATGGGATACTCCTATCGAAAATAGAAACGGGCGGGGTCGACGCCATGCGCCAAACACCCGCCCGAACATCAACCATTCGGTATGGTACCCACGATGCATCAAGCGCTTGCAAGCTATCGGTCAGCGGTCGCGCAGACAGCGTTGGCGAACACGACGACCGGCCGGCGATCGCCCCTTGCCGTTGCCCACACTCTGCAAGCGTGTCTGTCGCCCTTAGTAATCCACCGCGGCAGGGCTATTCATCCAATCGCTCACGAACGCGCCGTAACGGCCCTCGATAATGGCCTGGCGAGCACGCTGCATAAGGTTGAGCAAGTAGTAGATGTTGTGCATCGACAGCAGAATACCGCCGAGCATCTCCTTCTGCGTGACCATGTGACGGATGAGCGCGCGGCTGTAGCCGCCCGTGCACACCGGGCAGGTGCAGGTGGGATCGATGGGACCATCGTCGTGCGCAAAGCGAGCGTTGCGGAAGTTGAGGCGACCCTCGCTGGAGAACGCCGTGCCCATGCGGCCCGTGCGCGTCGGCAGCACGCAGTCGAACATGTCGATACCCACGCCCACACCGCGCACGAGGGTGGTGGGGTTGCCGACGCCCATCAGGTAGCGCGGCTTGTGCTTGGGCATGTACTCGCTTACGAGCGGTGCCAGAGTCTCGAACATAGTCTCGTGGTCCTCGCCCACCGAGTAGCCGCCGATGCCGTAACCGGGGAAGTCGCCGCACTCCTCCAGATGGCGCAGCGAGCGCAGGCGCAGGTCCAGATGCATGCCGCCCTGAACAATGCCAAAGAGTGCCTGGTCATCGCGGGTATGCGCCTTATAGCAGCGCTCGGCCCACATGCTCGACAGCTCCACGGCGCGCTCAACGTAGGCGCGCGTGGCGGGATAGCCCGGGCACTGATCGAGCTGCATGCAGATGTCGGAGCCGAGCTTCATGGCGATTTCCATGTTGTCCTCGGGCGTCCAGAACACGTGGCGCCCGTCGTAGTCGTTGACGATAAAGCGCACGCCCTCGTCGGTAAGCTTAACGGCGTCGTTATGGCTAAAGACCTGGAATCCGCCCGAGTCGGTGAGGATGGGGCCGTGCCAGTTCATGAACTTATGCAGTCCGCCCAGCTCGGCGATGGTATCCTCGCCGGGGCGCATGGACAGGTGATAGGTATTGGCAAGCACGATCTGGGCGCCGAGCTGTTTGACGGTCTCGGTAGGAATGCCCTTGACGTTTGCCTTGGTGCCCACGGGCATGAAGATCGGCGTCTCGATGTCGCCGTGCGGGGTGTGCAGCACGCCGGCACGCGCATGCGTCGTCGGGTCCTCGGCGATCAGGTCGAATTTAAAAAGGCTCTGGTCCATAAACTGGAACTCCTTGGTTGCGGTTCATACGCAAACCATTATACGGGCAACCCGCAAGAAGCACCGACTCGACAGAAACTAGTGCAAAGGAAACCTGCCCCCCTGCACCAATGTACCAGGATAAAAATGATCCGTTTTCCTCCGTCCCCAACGGATCATTTCCGACAGACACTATGACCCAATCCGAGGGCACTAAAAAGATAGGAGCCCCCGCTCGTGACCGCGGGTCGGGGCTGCGACAATGATGTTGAAGTGCCATAGGCGCAGCCGCGCCGCAACGAGGTTGGGAGGCTCCCATGCCAAAGTATTCTACC
>CABSMZ010000254.1 GCA_902478875.1 uncultured Collinsella sp. | reverse complement strand
AGACAGGCGCCATTACGCTGGGCACTCTCGACGGCGCCAACATCGAGATCGCCGACCTGGCCGGTCGCGAGAACGAGGCCATCTTTGGCCTGACCGCCCCCGAGGTCGAACAGCTCTGGGCATCGAACAGCTACTTTGCGTGGGATACGCTCAACAACGATCGCGACCGCTTGGGCCGCGTGATGGACGAGCTCAAGGACAACACGTTTGCGGGTCTTTCGGGCAACTTTGAGAGCATCTACAACGAGCTCATGAACAACAACGATCCCGACCTGGTTATGGCCGATTTCCGCAGCTACGTCGACGCTTGGGAGAAGCTCACGAACAGCTACGGCGACCAGGAGACCTGGAACCGCAAGGCGCTGCTCAACACCGCCTCCTCGGGTTGGTTCTCGAGCGACCGCACCATTCGCGAGTACCGCGACGAGATCTGGCACGCGTAAAGGCGCGCGAGCTCCCTTATGCCAGCACGGCATTACTCGACGGGCGCGACCGAGCGCCGCGCCCGTCGCTAATGGGTTAGAAACATCGATGACAGAAGGAGAAATCGATGAGTAAGAAAGAATGCATCGCGATGCTCCTCGCAGGAGGACAGGGCAGCCGATTGGGGGCACTCACCCAAAAGATCGCTAAGCCGGCGGTTAGCTTTGGTGGCAAGTTCCGCATTATCGACTTTTCGCTCTCCAACTGCTCCAACTCGGGCATCGACACGGTGGGCGTTCTGACGCAGTATCGCCCCTACCTGCTGCATGCCTACGTGGGCTCCGGCGAGGCGTGGGATCTGGACAGCCGCGACGGCGGCGTGTCGATCCTGCCGCCGTACGAGACGCAGACCGGTGGCGCCTGGTATGCGGGCACGGCCGACGCCATTACGCAGAACCTCGACTACATCAAGGCCAACGACCCCAAGTACGTCCTGATTCTTTCGGGCGATCATCTGTATCGCATGGACTACCGCAAGATGCTCAAGACGCACATTGAGAACAACGCCGACCTCACGGTGAGCGTTATGCCCGTGCCGTGGGAGGAGGCCAGCCGCTTTGGCATCCTGACCACCGACCCCGAGGACGGCCGCATCACTAAGTTCACCGAGAAGCCCGATAAGCCCGATTCGAACCTTGCGTCCATGGGCATCTACATCTTCTCGGCCGACATCCTGATCGAGGCACTCGAGGAGGACGCTCTCGACCAGCGCTCGAGCCACGACTTTGGCAAGGACATCATCCCCAAGCTGCTCGGCGAGGGCAAGCGCCTGTACAGCTACGAGTTCCACGGCTTTTGGAAGGACGTCGGCACCATCGCCAGCTTCCACGAGACCTCGATGGACCTGCTGGGCAACAACCCCGAGTTCGATCTGTTCGACAAGCACTTCCCCATCATGTCCAACATCACCACGCGTCCGCCGCACTACATTGGACCGGACGGCCGTCTGGACGACTGCCTGGTCTCCAACGGCTGCAAGATCTACGGCACCGCTCGCCACTCGATCCTTTCGACCGATGTCATCATCGAGGAGCGCGCCGTGGTCGAGGACTCCGTGCTGCTGCCGGGTGCGCACGTTAAGAGCGGCGCGCATATCTGCCGTGCAATTTTGGGCGAGAACTCCACGGTCGAAGAGGGCGTGAAGCTCGGCTCTGTCGATACCACTAAGGATACGGCCGTCGTTGGAAATGACGTCGTTATCGGGAAGGGGGAATGATCCGATGATCAATCGCAAGGCCATCGGTTATATCACCGCTAACTACTCTTCGACCTACGGCAGCGTGCTGCTCAAGGATCGCCCCATCGCGTCCGTTCCGTTTTTGGGCCGCTACCGCCTGATCGATTTCCCGCTGTCCAACATGATGAATGCCGGCATCAAGACCGTCGGCGTCGTCATGCCGGGCAACTACCGCTCTGTCTCTTATACACATCTGACGCT
>CABSMZ010000253.1 GCA_902478875.1 uncultured Collinsella sp. | reverse complement strand
CCGGCCTCGCTGGGGCTGGAATCGAGCACGGTGGTCTTCCAGCCACGCGACTCGCAAAAGCGCTGATACATCTTGTACAGGTCGCCGGCAAAGATAGCCGCCTCGTCGCCACCGGCGGCGGAGCGAATCTCGACGATGGTGTTCTTGTCGTCGTTGGGGTCGCTCGGGATGAGCATGTACTTAATGTCTTCCTCGAGCTGGGGAAGCTTGGCCTCGTTTTCGGAGATGTCCATCTGGAGCATCTCCTTCTCATCGGCATCGGTAGTATCGTGGAGCATTTCCTTGGCAGCCTCGATGTCATCGAGCGCGCCGATGTACTCGCGCGAGGCGGCGATGAGGTCGGACTGGTGCGCGTACTCCTTGTTGAGACGCGTGAACTCCTTGATGTCGGAGGCAACGGCCGGGTCGGAAAGCTTCTTCTCGAGCTCCTCATAGGCCTTGATGATCTTTTCGAGCTTGTCGCGCATGGCGGGACTCCTTTATATGCGTGAAGGTGAAAATCGGCAGAATTGATGGGGCGCATGGCGCCACTGCGGGGGTAAGCCCAGCTAGAGCATGTCGATCTTCAGATACATGCGCATCCCTTCGCGTGTGGGGTACATAGTTGCGATCTAACCCATACATGATAGCGTGCGCAGGCAAACCTGCATATAACCCGCACGGAATGAGTGGACGTAGCCGTTGGGTACGTTCCTTAACGACTAGTCGTTTAAGAGCGTCCCCAACGGCTAACAAAGGGACTGTCGCTTTGTCAGATTCTAGAGCGTGTGGAGTAGGGCGATGAGGAAGCGTACGCCCTGGAGGTAGGCGCGGCGGGTGATGCGCTCGTTGGTGCCGTGGACGCCGCGGTCGCACTCGTCATCGTCGACCACAAACGCCGAAAAACGAATGCATTCGGAGCAAATGTGCTGGTAGTTGGCAGCGTCGGTCGCGCCGATCACGGTCGAGGGAACGATACCGATAGGAGCTCCGCCCGCCGCTGATGATCCGTTTTCCTCCGTCCCCTTTGGATCGCGGAAATAGCGGGCGGCGATGGAGCGAACCGCCTCGAGGCCGGGACCACCGATGCGCGGGGACGGCGAGGGCTCGGAGCTGCCGGGGCCCAGCTCCACTTCGACACGACCGGCAAGGTCCGCCCCGGCAACCGCCTCACGGCAGCGCGCCACAACGTCGGCCACGCCCGTGCCCTCGAGCATGCGGAAGTTGATATTGGCCCACATATCCTGTGGCATCACGTTGGCGCCGGTGCTGCCACCCTCGATCTGCGTGGGCGCGCAGGTGGTCGTCACCAGCGGATAGAGCTTCTTGCTGGCGAGGCAGTCGCGGACAATGACGTCCCCGTTGGCGGCAATCTCATCCGCCGTGTAGAGCCCCAGCTCGACGAGCTGTGCGGCAAGCAGATCGGTCACGCGCGTCGGCCACTCGATATCGCAGATTGCGGCGATAGCGCGGCTCAGTACCTCGAGCGATGTGCCGCCGTAGGGGTTGGACGAATGCCCGCCCTCACTCTTCGTCTTGAGCACAATATCGGCGTAGCCCTTCTCGGCAAGGTCGGCATGCATAAGCCAGCCCTCGCCCGCGCCGTACTCGGCAGCCGAAACAATACGGTAGTCACCCTCGTCGATCAGGTATTCAAGTTCAATACCGCGCTCCTCGAGCACGCGACCGATCGCCCGCGCGCCGTACTGCGTGGTTTCCTCGTCCTGACCAAAGGCGAGCAACAGCGAACGCTTGTGCTCCCAGCCGTGCGCCAACGCATACTCAACCGCCTCGAGAATGCCTGCGACCTGGTCTTTCATGTCGATAGCACCGCGACCCCAAATGTAGGTGCCGTCCACGTGGCCACTAAAAGGGGCATGCGTCCAGTCAGCCTCGGTGCCGGGTACCACGGGAACCACGTCCATGTGGCCCATGAGCATAA
>CABSMZ010000252.1 GCA_902478875.1 uncultured Collinsella sp. | reverse complement strand
CGTCAGATGTGTATAAGAGACAGACCCAGTCCACGCGGCCCAGCTCGCGCAGGCGGCTCATCATCTCGGTATAGGCGACGATCAGGTACTTGACGTCATCGATCGCGTACTCGATCTGTTTGTCGGTCAGCGGGCGACGCGACCAGTCGGTCAGCGACTCGGTCTTGGGCAGCGAGACGCCGCAAAACGTCTGCACGAGCGCGCCGTAGGAAATCTGCTGGCGTTCGCCCAAAAAGGCGGCGGCCACCTGCGTGTCAAAAATCGGACGCGGCAGCACGCCCACGGTATGGAGCATAACCTCCATATCCTGCGAGCAGGCGTGGAAGACTTTGGTCACGCTCTCGTCGGCCATAAGCTCGGCCAGCGGCGACAGGTCGTCGATCACCAGAGGGTCGACCGCGACGCTCTCGGCAGGGGTGGCAATCTGAACCAAACACAGGCGCGGATGGAACGTGCGCTCGCGCAAAAACTCGGTATCGACGGCAATCGCGTCAAACTCACGGGCGCGCTGGCAAAAGTCGAGTAGAGCCTGATGTGTGGAAATGTACATATCAACCCATCGAATAAGGTTAGGCCCGAAAAACACGGGTAGGATAACGGCATTGTCTTACAACTATACTCGGTTAGTCACAGAACGGGAACGTAAGTATGCGCTGCCTTATCATCCACAACCCGGCATCGGGCCCCAGCTCAGATGAAATCTACGCATTCACGCACGCCCTCGCGCAGGGCGGCGACGAGGTCGTGATGCGTTTTATCGGCGATGGCATGGAACCCGAGGACGCCGTGGCAGACGTGCGCGAGTTTGATCGCGTGGTGATTTCGGGCGGCGACGGCACCGTCTCCAACGTGCTCGACCAGATGCGCGGATGCGGCGTCCCCACGCTCGTCTTCCCCTCCGGCACGGCCTGCCTGTTCTTCAACAACATCGGCAATGCCCCTGAGGCGGCGGCGCTTGCCAAGGCTTGCCGCGCCGGTCGCACGGTCAAAGTGGACATGGGCGAGCTCTTTTGGCTCGACGAGAACGGCAGAGAGAAGCGCCACGGCTTTATCATCATCGCCGGCTCGGGCTTCGACGCCGAGATCATGATGAAGGCCGCTCCCACCAAAAACGACATCGGCGAGATCGCCTACTTCCTCTCCGCTCTCGCCACGCCCAACCCCACGGTGGCGCACTTTACCATTGAGCACGACGGCATTGTCGAGGAGCTCGACGGCATCTGCTGCATGGCGGGCAATACCTCGGTCATTCAAAACGACATCAACCTGTTCCCCGACTGCCGCATGAACGATGGCATGGTCGATATTGCGGTCATCGAACCCGTGCGCACCGTTCAGCTGCTGCCTACTGTGATCACCGCTGCGCTTGACCCCGCCGGTAAGGTACTCGGGCGCCCACAGTTCAAGATCATCCAGACCAAGGAAGCCAAGATCACCTGCACCCCGTCACTGGGCATGCAGTTCGATGGCGAGATTATCTCCAGCAATTCGGGCGTCTTTGGAGCCCGCGCGCTTCCGCAATGCCTCGACCTCATCGTCGACGAATTCTCCCCGCTCGGAAAATAGGAGGACCCTATGAACGACAATCCCCTGATCGGCTTTATTGTCATCGTCTTGGCCATGCTCGTCGGTTACGCCATCAACGTGATTCACCGCCGAAAGAAGTAAATCCACATTGGTATGATATTCATCCAGTTATCGACTCTCCCGCTGTTTATGCAAATCCTAAACAGCGGGAGAGTTTTCTTTTTGACCGCCGTCTAATGCTTTATTCAGCTACAGTAAATGCAGGGTGCCTTTATTTAACTAAAGCCATAAAATGAGTATTATTATCCGTTCATCGTATATTTCTTCACGCTCATCGAGCAAAGGCTGTTGTCGAGTGAATACTCTTTACACTTCCTTTAGGCTAGTAGATGTATTTATTAGCTGAAACTCCGTACGGTCTGT
>CABSMZ010000251.1 GCA_902478875.1 uncultured Collinsella sp. | reverse complement strand
ATCGTCAGGCGTGGGGGAGGGGTCGGGAGTGGGCGTAGGCGTAGGCGTAGGCGTGCCGCCATCGCCGCCGGTCGAACCACCAGTGGAGCCGCCCGTCGAGCCGCCGGTCGTACCGGTGCCGCCGGTGGTGTCGCCGCCCGTGGTCTCGGTGGTCGTCGTCGTGGTAGTTGTTGTTGTGGTGGTTTCCTCTTCGTCCTCGTCCTCGTCCTTGTCCTTGTCGTCGTTCTCCGTCTTCTTGGCGTTGTTGGTGCCGTAGAACTTCCAGACGCTGTTGTTCTTATAGGTGGGCGCCGTTCCGGTCGCAAACTCCTCGCGCTCGGTACCGGTCAGAACAGTGTTCATAAACCGCTTAAAGACAGGCAGGTTGGTGCTATCGCCCAGCAGGTCCGTGCCGTATTTTTGGATGGGGATCTCGCCCGCGGAATAGCCGGTCCACAGGGCGCACGCCAGCTGCGGGGTATAGCCGCAGAACCACAGGTTGGTGGTGTTGTCGGTGGTGCCCGTCTTGCCGGCATAGGGCTGGTTGACGCTTAGGGCACCGGCAGCGCCCGTACCGCCGCCCTGCATGACGCCGGACAGAACATCGGTGACCGCGGCGGCCTCGCCCTCGGTAAGCACCTGTGAGGGATTGTCCGTGTGCTGGTACAGCACCGAACCGGTACGAGAGTCAATCTCGGTGATGGCGATCGGCTGGCGATAGTAGCCGCCGTTGGCAAACGTCGCGTAGGCGGCGGCCATCTCGAGCGGCGAGATCGAGCCGGTGCCGAGGGTCATGACGGGAACGTCCTCGATGTTGTCCTTGGCGGGGTCGATGCCGAGCTTTTTGATGAGCGAGATGATCTTGCTGTTGCCGACGGCTTCCGCCACCTGGATGTAGCCGGTGTTGGAGGAGTATGCCGTCGCCTGCTTAAGCGTGATGTTGCCATAGCTCTGGTTGGCGTAGTTTTGTACCTCGGTTGTGGTGCCCTTGGCCTTGAGCGGCGAGTTGCAGTTGAGGGTGACGTTGGGGTTCATGCCGTTTTGGATGGCAGTTGCCAGCGTAAAGGCCTTAAAGGTGGAGCCGACGGGACGCTTGGCCGTGGCATGGTTTACGTGGTTCTCGTCGGCGTTGTAGTCGTAGCCGCCCACCATGCACTTGATGTAGCCGGTCTTGGGGTCGACGACGACCATGCCCATGTCCAGGCCGTCAAGCGAGAGCGTGTCGAGCTGCTCGCGGACGGCATTCTCTGCCACCTGCTGCATCGTGGGGTCGATGGTGGTCTTGACGGTCAGGCCGCCCTTAAAGAGCACGTCGGTCGAGAACTCCTGCTCCAGTAGCTGCTTGACGTAGGAGACAAAGTAGGGCTGCGAGTATACGTCGACGCCGCTGCCCGAGATTTCGGTCACGTTGAGGGTGATGGGCTCGGCCTGTGCGGCATCGTGCTCCTCCTGGGTGATGTGGCCCAGGCGCAGCATGTTGTCGAGAACCTTGTTGCGGCGAGACAGTGCCAGATCGGGGTTGACCGTGGGGTCGTACTGCGAAGGCGAGTTGGGAAGGCCGATGAGCAGCGCGGCCTCGCTGAGGGTGAGGTCGGCGGCGCTCTTGGACAGATAGGTCTCGGCTGCGGCCTCGATGCCGTAGGCGCCGTGGCCGTAATAGATGGTGTTGAGGTACATCATGAGGATCTCGTCTTTGGAGTACATGTCCTCCATCTTGATGGCGATGTAGGCCTCGCGCACCTTACGCTCGATGGTCGAGTCGAACTGCTCCTCCTGCAGAATGGTGTTGCGCACAAGCTGCTGGGTGATAGTCGAGGCGCCTTCGTGCCCGCCGCCGAGGGTTGCCACCGCAGCACGTGCGATACCCCACAGGTCGATACCGCCGTGCTCGTAGAAGCGCTCGTCCTCGACGTCAACGGTGCCCTGCAGCACGTAGGGGGCTGTCTCTTATACACATCTCCGAGCCCACGAGACCGTACTAGATC
>CABSMZ010000250.1 GCA_902478875.1 uncultured Collinsella sp. | reverse complement strand
CAGCGTCAGATGTGTATAAGAGACAGCGTGCAGACCTTTCGTCATGGCCTCCTACCTTTCTTTCGGGCCTTTCGGCCGAATCTCTCAGCGCCCTTCCATAGCGGACGCTGCTTGCTGACAGCTCTAGTTATATCCAAATTCCACCCGCAATTCCACCTCGCCCCCGAACGGTCAACAAAGTGCGATGAACGGTATATCGCACGAGATTCCCCCATAATGTACTTCGGCGTTCTAAAGTAACTTTTCTAAGGTAAACGCTCTTTTTTCCTAAAAACTATTTGCAATTGCATCTCTAAACTTTTGATTCAGAATTGCATAGCTAAATCGGTTTTATGTATATAAATGATGTTTGTTTACGTTTCCGCCTGCATTCAATGATATTCAGCTATCCATCATTCTTATTCACACTTACGTACCAGTTGAGTGAGGATATAGACCGCTTGCAGACGAGCAGGACGTCAGTCCTATGACTTGTCAGCGTAAGAAGTAGGTAAAGATACCGTTCACGCGATACGTCCGTGCCAGCGGTCGACTAAATTAAGACAATAGTGATTAGTGTTAGGCTACCGTCCCTTGTGGGGACTGAACGGACAGATGCATATGCCGAGCAAAATCGAAAAGAAGCAAGCCGCCGCAAAGCTGCGCAAACCGCCGCGCGACTTCTCGTACACGCAAAACCGAGAGCTCAGCTGGCTACGCTTTGACAACCGCGTGCTCGACGAAGCCTTCGACGAAACCGTTCCGTTATTCGAGCGACTAAAGTTCGTCTCGATCTTCGAGTCCAACCTCGACGAGTTCCTTATGGTGCGCGTGGGCGGCCTGTCCGATCTGGCGGAGCTCAAAAAACAACCTGTCGACAACAAGAGCAATATGACCGCCTCCGAACAGGTCGATGCTGTCATGGCCGAAATGCCCGGGCTCCTTACCCGTTGGGAGTCCATCTTTAAGAGCATCGAGGGCAAGCTCGACACCTTGGGCGTTCACCGCGCCCGCATCGATTCGTTTACGCCCGAGGAGCGCACCTTTGTAACCCGCTACTTCCAGGCCTACGTGTCACCGGTCATCTCACCGCTGGTGATCGACCCGCGCCACCCCTTCCCCAACCTGCGCAACGGCGCGCTCTACCTGGCCTGCGGCCTGGACAGCGTCACCGACGAGGAAAGTCTGCTGGGCCTGATCGAGATTCCCGCCTCGATGAACCGCGTGGTCGAGATCCCCTCGCCCACCGGCACCTACTCCTACATTCTGCTCGAGGACGTCATCCTCGCCTGCCTGGACAGCTGCTTTGGCTCCTATAAGCCGCTCGACCGCGCGCTCATCCGCGTCACCCGCAACGCCGACATCGATCCGGACGGCGAGGGCGTCGAGGAGGAAGAGGACTACCGCCAGCATATGAAGCGCATCCTCAAGAAGCGCCTGCGCCTGCAGCCGGTAGTGCTCGCCGTCTCGGGCTCACTCGAAAAAGCAACGCTCAAGACTATCCGCAAGGCGCTCGAGCTCTCGCGTCGCTCGGTATTTACCTGCGATATCCCGCTCAACCTGGGCTATGTCTTCGGCATTGAGGGCAAGATTCCCGAGCACCTGCGCAACGAGCTGCTCTTTACGCCGTTTAAGCCGCAGCCCAACCCCACCATCGACATGGCCCGCTCCATCCGCGAGCAGGTGCTGCAGCACGACAAGCTGCTCTTTTATCCCTATGAGGCCATGAACCCCTTCCTGGATCTGGTGCACGAGGCCGCCTACGACCCCGAGTGCATCTCGCTGCGCATCACGCTCTACCGCGTGGCCAAGCAGAGCCGCCTGTGCGAGTCACTGATCGATGCCGCCGAAAACGGCAAAGAGGTCACGGTGCTCATGGAGCTCCGTGCGCGCTTTGACGAGCAAAACAACATCGAGTGGGCCGAGCGTCTGGAAGAAGCGGGCTGCACCGTCATCTATGGCTCCGAGGGCTTTAAACTGTCTCTTATACACATCTGACGCTGCCGACGACGGA
>CABSMZ010000249.1 GCA_902478875.1 uncultured Collinsella sp. | reverse complement strand
TAGTACGGTCTCGTGGGCTCGGAGATGTGTATAAGAGACAGATATAGAAAGTGCCCGCCGGATCGTCCTCAGTGCCACCGCCGGGGCCGGCATAACCCGTTGCGCTCACTGCAATATCGCTCTGGTACAGCTCCAGCGAACCCGCCGCCATCTCGCGCGCAGTTTGATGCGACACCGCGGTGTAGCGGTCGAGCGTCTCCTGCTCAACACCCAGAACGCGATGCTTGATCTCATCGCAGTAGGTCACCGCACCGCCACGCAGCACCGCCGAGGCGCCCGGGATATCGGCAATCGTCGAGGCGATCATACCCGCCGTCAGCGACTCAGCCGTCGAAACAGTCACGCCCCGAGCGCTCGCGCGCTCGACAATATCACGCGCCAGCTCCTCGTTATGTGCGGAAATCTGCTCAAAAGAGTCCGTCATACCCACCAGGACCTAGACCGAAAAGACGATCTTGCGGCAGTTCCAGAAGTACTGGGCGCCCGAGATAACGGTCAGGACAACGGCAACGGCGTACAGGAAGCGCGACACCGAGTAGATGCCGAGCGTCAGCGCCACCGGGCCAAGGTGCAAGCCGGCCATAGCAAAAACGCACAGGTAACCGCAGATGGAGACCATCGTGGTTGCCGTCTTGTACTTGCCGAGCTTATCGGCCGCAACAACCACGCCGGCCGCACTCGCAACCATGCGTAGGGCGCTCACCAGCAGCTCGCGGAACAGGATAATAAACACGGACCACACGGTCACCGCGCCAAAATCCAAGAACAGCAGCAGGGCCGAGAACACGAGCAGCTTATCGGCGATGGGGTCCAAGAACTTACCGAAGTCGGTGATCTCGTTGCGCGAACGCGCCAGATAACCGTCGACCTTATCGGTGCACGACAGGATCACATACAGAATGAAGGCAGCGGCGGCGAGCGGGCCGTCGAAGGTGCTCCAATCCGTACCGGCAACACTCGTGTGAGAAAGCGCCGACACGATCATGAACACCGGGATAAAGACGATGCGAACGCACGTCACGATGTTGGCGGGCGTCCAGACACTCGTCAGTTCCTTATTGCTCTCGTTAGCCACGACGCTCTCCTACTCCACAACATGACCGATAAGCTCATAGCAGAAGCTATCGGTAAACTCGACGGTCAGAATATCGCCCACGGACGCCTCGCTGGCGTCCAGATGCACCGCGCCATCGGAATCGGGCGCCTGGAACCAGGCATGGCCGATCAGCTCGGCGCCATCCTCGGTCTCTTCGATACCGTCGACGATTACCTGGGCGCGCTCGCCCACATGGGCGGCGGTGGCGGCAAAACCGAGCGACTCGGCCAGGTCCATGGCCTCCTGGGCGCGCTCGAGCTTGACCTCTTCGTCGACCTGGCCCTCCATCTTAGCGGCCAGGCTACCTTCCTCACGCGAGTAGGCAAAGACACTCGTGTAGTCAAAGCCGACGGTGTCCATAAAGTCGATAAGGTCGCGGAACTCGTCGTCGGTCTCGGTCGGGAAGCCGACCATGGCCGTGGAACGAATCACGATGCCGGGGATGCGCTCGCGAAGGTCGCGGAACAGATCCTCGAGCTCCTGGCGCGAACCGGAGCGACGCATGGCCTTGAGAATGCGCGCGTCGCAGTGCTGCACGGGGATATCGATATAGGGCAGCACCTCGGGCGTATCGCGAATCGTCTCGATGAGCTCATCGGTCATGCCCTCGGGCTGCAGGTAGAGCACGCGGACCCAGACGTTCTGCGGGCGCACGGCCTCGGCGACGGCACGCAGCAGCTGCGCCAAATTGCGCGGCGAGCCCTCGGCGACGTCCTCATCCGCAAAGTCGGTGCCCCAGATGCCCGTGTCCTGGCCGATCAGCACGATCTCGCGCACGCCACCGGCAACCAGGTCGCGCACCTCGGAGATAATGCTCTCGGCATTGCGCGAGTGATAACGACCGCGAATCTGTCTCTTATACACATCTGACGCTGCCGACGACGGAGAGAGTGTAGAT
>CABSMZ010000248.1 GCA_902478875.1 uncultured Collinsella sp. | reverse complement strand
GGGCTCGGAGATGTGTATAAGAGACAGACCGCACGCTGTCCAAGGCTCAGACTTTTGCCGAGCAGTATGGCATCGAGAAGGTCTATGACACAGTCGAAGACCTCTACGCCGATCCGGACATCGACGCTGTCTATATCACCACGCCGCACAACACGCATATCACCTATCTGCGTGCCGCGCTGGCCGCCGGCAAGCACGTGCTCTGCGAGAAGGCCATTACCCTCAACTCTGCCGAGCTCGACGAGGCCCGCGCCATCGCCGACGAGCACAACGTGGTCCTTATGGATGCCACCACGGTGCTCCACATGCCGCTGTATCAGGAGCTGCGCCGTCGCATGGATGCGGGCGACTTTGGCCACATGAACCTCGCCCAGCTCAACTTTGGCAGCTATAAGGAGTACGGCGACCTGACCAACCGCTTCTACAACCGCAGCCTTGCCGGCGGCGCCATGCTCGACATTGGCGTGTATGCCCTGTCCGTCATGCGCCTCTTTATGGCAAGCCAGCCCGCTGAGGTCGTGTCTCTGGGCAACACCTGTGAGACTGGCGTTGACGTCGCGGGCGGCATTGTCTGCCGAAACGCCGAGCAGCAGCTGGGCGTCGTGAGCCTTACGCTCCACTCGAAGCAGCCCAAGCGCTCGGTCATCAGCTTTGACAAGTGCTATATCGAGGTCAACGAGTATCCGCGTGCCGACCATGCGATCATCGTGTGGACTGCAGACGGTCACCGTGAGGAGGTCCACGCCGGCACCGAGGCCTACGCGCTGTGCTACGAGATGGCTGACCTCGAGAAGGCCGTCGCCGGCGATGATTCCAAGCGTGAGCTTCTGGATTATGCTTCTGATGTTATGGAGCTGATGACTAAGCTCCGTGCCGATTGGGGAGTCGTCTACCCCGAGGAGGAGTAAGCGATGCTCGCGGAAGATAGGCTCAATGCGATCGTCTCGATGGTGCAGCAGGCTGGTTCAGTAACGGTGCCAGAGCTTGCCGATGCCCTGGGTGTGACGGCTTCTACCATTCGACGCGACCTGCAGACGCTTGACCGAGCGCACCGCATCGCCAAGGTGCACGGTGGCGCGACAAGCCTTGAGCGCGCGCACGTGACGCGCGACTTAACGATCAGTGAGCGCAGTGATCTCCATAACGACGACAAGGAGCGCATCTGCGCCCGTGCGGCGGCGCTTGTGGAGCCCGATAGTTTCGTGTATATCGATTCGGGTTCCACGACCCTCAAGCTCATCGAGCATCTTCCGCATCTCGAAGGGGTTACCTATGTGACTGATTCCGTGCTCCATGCTCAGCATCTCGCTTTGCGCGGCATGCGTACCGTGGTGCTGGGCGGCGAGCTCAAACCCGAGACCGAGGCGCTCGTTGGCCCCGATGCCTTGGCAACTCTAGAACGCTACAACTTCAACTGCGGCTTTTGGGGCTCCAACGGCATTGCCGCCGAGCAGGGTTTTACGACTCCCGATATCGAGGAAGCGCAGGTCAAGCGTATCTCGATGCGCCATACGGCCAAACGCTTCGTAATCTCGGACGCCAGCAAATTTGGCATGGTGGCGCCCGTCAAGTTCGCGGACTTCCGCGACGCAACAATTATTACCGCGGGCGAGGTGCCCGCAAAGTACCGGGCAATGGACAACGTCATCACGGTCT
This sequence comes from uncultured Collinsella sp., assembly GCA_902478875.1. Taxonomy (GTDB): domain Bacteria; phylum Actinomycetota; class Coriobacteriia; order Coriobacteriales; family Coriobacteriaceae; genus Collinsella. Next base: position 348 of record CABSMZ010000248.1, on the reverse strand, counting down.
AGCGACGGGGCAAGGCCAAAATCATTTAGTTCTCTCAATAGAAAAGCGGCAACGTCCATTACGGGCGTTGCCGCTTTCGTTGTCTGCCGGTTTGTCTAAATCTGTAACAACCAGACCGTTAAAAGCAGGCTAGATGTTACAGATTGAGATTGCTTGGGGCGACGCTGGTGGTTTGTCTAAATCTATAACATCTGAGGCTGATTATGCCGAGCTACTGTTACAGATTGAGATTTTCACTTGAGGGGGATTCGAATGTCTCGATCTGTAACAGGTAGACCGGAAAATGGGCTCTAACTGTTACCTGTCTCTTATACACATCTCCGAGCCCACGAGACCGTACTAGATCTC
>CABSMZ010000247.1 GCA_902478875.1 uncultured Collinsella sp. | reverse complement strand
CTCGTATGTATCGAGGTATTCCTGCTTGAGCGTCTGCGAGGACGACTTGATCTTTTCCACGAGCGTGCCGGCCTCGATGAAGTAGAACGAGTCGGTGAGGTCTGCCAGGTCGTCGAGCAGATGGCTTGAAATGAGCACGCTTCGTCCCCGCGCCACCTCGCTGCGCATCGCGTCGCAGGAGGTTTTCCGCTTTCCCGGATCGAGGCCGTTCAGCGGTTCATCGAGGATAAGGTACGGGCAATCGGTCGATATCGCCATGGCAAGCTTTACCTGCTGCTTCATTCCTGTCGAGAGTTTACGGGTCGGCTTGTCGAGATATGGGGAGATTCCGAGGGAGTCGCAGAGCGAGTCGATGTCGGCGGCCGATTTCCACGCCTCCCTAACGAAAGCAAGGTGCTCGAGGGCCGATAGCGTGGGATAGAGATCCGCGCTGCCCGAAGAGCTCAGGTAGACGAGTTCTGCAAATTCGGCTGATCGACGTTGGCTGATTCCGTCTGCCACCAGGCTTCCCGAGCGGATGCGGGTGGGAAATTGGCCCGACAGCGCTTCAAGAAGGGTGGTTTTCCCCGAGCCGTTGGGGGCAACGAGGCCCGCCGCCGTTCCCGGGCTCAGGAAAAGCGACCCGATCGAAAGTATCGTCGTGCTCCCGTATCCCACGCTCGCGTCCAGGAGCTCGAGCCCATGGTGCTTTTTAGCGGGTCCAGCCTGTTTGGGCGAACGCGTCGCAACGGCGCCGACCGCGAAAAGGACCGCGACGTATGCCAGGGCCACGGCAAGCATCGATGCGCCGCCCGAACCGGAGCCAATGAATTCTGTCGGGAAGCATCCCACGTAACCCGTTGCCTCGATAGGCGAGAATACGGCCAGCGGCAGGAGCCCGAGCGCGGCGTTATGCCCCAGTGCCGAATCGGACAGTAACGGGAATGCCGGGGCCGCGACAAGCAATTATGCCCCAGTGCCGAATCGGACAGTAACGGGAATACCGGGGCCGCGACAAGCAGCGCGGAGGTAAGGGGGCCCGCGAGGACGCGCCTCGTTGCGGTCGATAGGACGGCGGAACAAACGGATATCAAGGTTCCACCCGCGAGCAGCGCGAGAAGTATGGTCGTGAAGACGTCTCCCGCGGTCGTGGTAGTGAGCGCGCCGTCATGGAAGAAGGCGATCGGGTACCCGATCTGCCCGAAGCCGTTTAGGGCCAAGGCGTAAATGCCCCCGGGTGCGAGGCCGGCGAGGAGCATCGCGGTCCCCGCGGCGATTATCGAAAACACGATCTGGATAAGGCGCCGGAATTTGGGCACGGGCGCCTTTGCCGCCAGGGTCCCGGGCCTTGTGGCGCCGAGCACGAGTATCGACGAGAGAAGGAAGGGGATGAAGGGAAGGAAGGACGGCGCCTGGGCAATGGCGTAGGGCAGGAAGGAGAGGAACGGCAGGTCGTTTGCGGAGGCCGGGATATCCGCGATGCCGGAGCTGCTCAGAGCGCGGCAATATGCGAGCGCTGCGTCATTGGTCTCTTGGTCTCCCACGATGGACCCGGATTGGAAGCCTTCGCCCATGAGCGCGTAGTAGCTCTCGGCAGAATCGAGAAAGGCGGCGTCGGTTTGAGCGGCGAGGGCGGCGTTCGCGTATCTTGCAAGCTCCGCGTCATTTTGCTGCTCTGGAGATAGGTCTGTGCCGCTGGCCTGGGGCGCGCGCGTATTGAATGCGTCGACAAAGCTCTGCATGCCCTGTTTCATAAAGAAGGGCCCGTAGATGGGTGAATTGAACGCAATGGGGACGGAAAAGGCTGCAGCGAGAACGAGCGTAGAGATCCATACGGCCCTGTCTCTTAGGATTAGTTTGAGAAGAAGTCGACAGTACATTTAGAAGCACCTACATTTCTCAAAGCATCGTTAGATTAATAATGACAGCCCGAATGAAGATGCGTGCGACGGGGGCGAGGCGAATGGCTGAGCGGTATCGATATGCGGGTTCAACGGTATCACATTGGCCACATAGATTTTTAACTTGC
>CABSMZ010000246.1 GCA_902478875.1 uncultured Collinsella sp. | reverse complement strand
GAGACAGCTTTTGACACATATGGCCCCGCCGTCGCCGACCGCGCGATTGTCGCTTGAAAAAAGTTGGAGTATTTTTTGCCGCCTTTTACCTGCGGAGACGCCAATCCGTCAAGCATTTGGTCAGAAATTGGTCAAGTAGCGGCTGATACGGTCGGCGTCGACAGCCAAAACCGATAGAGGTTTTGGCCCAGAAGCAGGGAGGTTCCCATGGCATATTACTGGCCCCAGTACGGCATCGCCATCGAAGTCGACGACGATCCCCATCTCCTGCCTTTCGACGAAGAGGCATTCCCCGATACGACGGTCTACCACGTTACCACCGATGTGATCTGCAACCCCGAGTCGTTCTCGGCGCTCGCCCACCACATCGCGCATATCCACGACATCGAGCTCCCTCCCGACTTCGAAGAACTCGTCTACTCGCGCCGCCTGATGCTTCACATGCTCTTTGGAGCGGACCCGTCCACCTTTGCGCGCATCTATGCCGCCAAGGATGCCGCATGAGCGCGAAGAAGCCGCCCCACTTTGCAGGTCTGGGGCATCGCAGGAAGCTCATCGTTGCCTGCTTGGCCATCGTCTGTGCCCTTGTCGCCGTAGGACTATACGCTTGGCAATCGCAGCCCGTACCCGAGGCGGGCGCTTCGGTTACGACGGCCGAGGGCAAAACGCGTCAGGAAATCCAAGATGAGCTCGACGCCATCGTCCGCGACAACATGATGACGATTTCGGTCGCACCGGTCGCTCAGCTGCAGGAGGACGGTAAGCTGCGCGTCAACGTGCAAAACGTCCAAGACAATAAATTTCCCCAGCGATTCCGCGTCATCCAAAACGATGAGACCATGTACGAATCCGGTGTGGTCGAGACCGGCAAGACAATCGAAACGTGCCCCGCCGGCGACATCAAAGAAGGCGAGGCGTACATCGAGATCCAGGCACTCGATGCAAAGACCCTCGACAGCCACGGCAATCCGACACGTGTCAAGGTACGGGTTGAGCAAGCCGAGAACTAGCCTTCCGGCCGACGCGGCACCGCACACAATTCACCAGCATTCGTCCAATCATCGCGGGGACGGCCCGCGGCGAATAGAAAGGAACGACCATGGACATCACCAGGAACATGAACGGAGCCAGAGCGCTCGTCGTGGGCGCAGGGCTCGCGCTCGCGCTCGCAATGGGTGCCGTCCCGACGCCAGCTATGGCGGCCGGGCGCGTTGGAACCACGAAAGTAATGGTCAGGACCGAGATCGACAACGTTGAGTTCAAAGTTCCGACGGTTATTCCCTTCGTCGCCAAGGCCGACGGCACGCTTCAGGGCCCCTCAGAAGACGCGACCACCATCGACAATCATTCGGCCTACGGCATCCATGTCACCAACATGAAGATCGACGCCATGAACACCTGGACCATTGCTGCCGACGCCAAGGCCGGAACCGCGCAGAACTCCATCGACTTTAAGGTCGGCCCCGACGGCGCACTCCAGAACGCCAGCGCCGCAATGCAAGGAACGGGCCTCGATCTTTCCAAGAATGCAGCCTTCGACATGGGCTACCAGGGCATTGCCGGCGGCACGGACAAAATTAAGCTCAAGACAAGCGGAAACGTCGCCCGCGTCACGCGCGACATCTTCCGCGTAACCGGCGAAGGCGATCAGGTTGCAACGATCACCTGGACGGTCGAGCCCGGTGCGCACACGGCATAAGGCCGTCGCCCTGGCCGCCGCCGTCAGCATCCTAGCGTTTGGGCCAGCCATGGCCTTTGCCCAGCAAGAACAGGCGCAGGCCGCCACGCAAGTGACGGTCGACCTCTCGGAGCTCGACCGCGGCGACCGCGAGGAACCGCTGGCGCAGACAGGCGACAGACGATGGCTCTTGGCAGCAGGCGCCACAGCAGCAGGCGCGGGAACCGCCGGCCTCGGTCTGCACATCAAACGCAGCCAGAAACAAAACACGGACAGGCCGCACTAAATTAGTTAAGGAGACCCCATGGCATCGAAGAACCTTTTGCCCGTCGTCGCACTCTGCGG
>CABSMZ010000245.1 GCA_902478875.1 uncultured Collinsella sp. | reverse complement strand
TCGGAGATGTGTATAAGAGACAGCATCGACACCACCGTTACGCGCACGTCCATGCCAAAGCCGATAAAGTCGTCCTTCAGCGCCAGCGCGCATTCCAAAGCGCTCGCGTCAAAGGGATTAATGACTGCCTGCTTGCCATCGCGCACAATGGTATTGGTCTTGGGGTCCATCTTGACCTCGGTGCTGCCCGGCACCGCCTTGACGCACACCACCATATGGAAATTGCTCATCTTCACGCGCCCCCTTTCTGGACGAGCTCATCCAAGAGCTTCTCCGAAAACAGGTTACCGCGACCCAGCTGCCCGTCAGGATCGAGCTGGAGCTTGAGCCGCGCCGACTCGACCATGGCCTCGTGACCGTACATCGTCTCCAAGAAGCCCGCCTTGATCTTGCCGACGCCGTGTTCTGCGGAGACGGCGCCGCCCATGACCGTGACCTCGGAAGCCCACTGGGCAAAGAGTTCTCCGCCGCGGCGATAATCCTGCGCATCGCGCGGCAGAATGTTCACATGCAGATGGTTGTTACCGATGTGCCCCCAGGCGGCAGATTCAAGCCCACTTTCGGCCAACGTGCGGCGATAAAGGGCGATGACATCGCCCAAGCGTTCGTTGGGCACCGACATGTCCGAGCCCAATTTGGTGATGGTGGGATCCGTGCGGCGGCGCTCGTCGATGAGCATGTTGACGCTCTCGGGGACCGCATGGCGGAAGAATCGCTGACACTCGCGATCGACCTCGGTGCGCGCGACCCATGTCGCATCGTCACTGCCGCCCGCAAGCTCCAGTACCCACCCCAAGTGATACAGCTCCTCAGTCGCCTGAACTTCGTCGTCGCAGTCGAGCTCCACGTAGACACAGACCTTGGCCTCTTTGTCGAGCGCAGGCAGCGAGGCGAACGCGGTCGACTGTTCACGCTGACGACGCAGGATATCCAGGGCGCCCGCATCGAAATATTCGATGGCAGCCGCATGGGACAGGACGGGACGCACAGAATCGGTGAAGGACACGGCCTTGTCTTCGCTGTCAAAGAAGCAGCTCACGCCCCAAACGACCGCAGGCGCCGCCTGCAGGACAATCTCGAGCTCGGTGATGACGCCGATTGTGCCACACGCACCGATAAACAGATCGATGGCATCCATATCGTCAGCGACGAAATAGCCCGAAGCATTTTTGGTCTTGGGCATGGTGTAGTCGGGAAGGTCGAGCTCGAGCGTGCGGCCCTGCACCGTGACGAGCGAAAGGCGACGACCCTGTGCAAAAACCTCGCCGCGGTGAAGCTCGAGCAGGTCGCCATCGGCCAGCACGACATGAAGGCCCGTGACGTGAGGGCGCATGGGGCCGTAAGCGTAGCTACGGGCGCCGGAAGCGTTGCATGCCGCCATGCCGCCCAGACAGGCAGATGCCTCGGTGGGATCGGTAGGAAAGAATTGCTCGGGGGCTTCCTGGAACTCCTCGTAGGCCTCAAGCGATGTCTGGTCCCAGCCGGCAGTCGGCAGCACTTTCTTGCCCAGTTGCTTGCGTAGCTCAGACAGCACGACGCCGGGCGCCACACGCAAAAGAAAGCGGCCCTGCTCATCGCGGCGAATGCCTAGGTAGCGATTCATACGGGAAGTATTGAGAATGTGACCGCCATGAGGCACGGCGCCGGCGGCAAGACCGGTCCGGGCGCCCTGAACCGTTACCGGGACACGCTCGGCATGGAGCTTTTCCAAAATGGCACGGACCTCGTCTTCCGTTGTCGGAAACGAGATGCTCGAGGCCTCGCCCGATGCGCGAGATTCATCGCGACCATACTCTTCGAACTCGTCGGTGAAGGGTTTGATGGTTGCAGACACGCGAACTCCCCCTTTAGCTAACTACAGTGTTTGCAGGGAGATGTTACCGCATCGTTTCGTCGACGTGTTCGAGACCGTCTCCATAATTGGCGATTTTTACGTTCATGCAATTCGGCGAGCGGCTGGATTTCCTCGGCAGACGATGCTTTTGACACATATGGCCTGTCTCTTATACACATCTGACGCTGCCGAC
>CABSMZ010000244.1 GCA_902478875.1 uncultured Collinsella sp. | reverse complement strand
GAGATGTGTATAAGAGACAGACCTGGCAAACCTGTCGGAGGAGAACTACCGCGTGGCGCAGCTGCGCGAGCGCGAGGCCGGTGCGTCGACCGATGCCGAGGTCGATCCCGCCAACGAGCTCACCGTCGCCTATCACCAGCTGGTGAATGAGCTGGGCGTCGAGGGCGCCAACGAGCTGCTCGGCAAGCTTGAGTTCCACCCCGTCTTTACCGCGCATCCCACTGAGGCCCGTCGTAAGGCCGTCGAGGGCAAGATTCGCCGTATCTCCAACCTGCTGGAGGAGCGTCCACGTCTGGGCGGCTCCGACCTGGTGGAGAACGAGCGCCATATGCTGCAGGAGATCGACGCCCTGGTGCGTACGAGCCCCATCGCGCTCAAGAAGCCCACGCCGGTCGAGGAAGCCGATACCATCATCGACATCTTCGATAACACGCTGTTCGACGTCATCCCTGTCATCTATCGTCGTTTTGACGATTGGGTGCTGGGCGACAAGGCCGGTACCGTGCCGCCGCTGTGCCCGGCGTTCTTCCATCCCGGCAGTTGGATCGGTTCCGACCGCGACGGTAACCCCAACGTCACCGCCAAGGTGAGCCGTGAGGTCGCCGCCAAGTACTTCACCCACATGGTGCTCAAGCTCGAGGACAAGTGCCGCCGCATCGGCCGCAACCTCACGCTCGAGGCCACCTACAGCAAGCCGTCTGCCGAGCTCATCAACCTGTGGAACCATCAGGTCGAGATGAGCCCTCGTTACACGGCCCGCGCCGAGCTGATCTCCGAGCACGAGCCGCATCGCGCCGTCATGCTCGTCATGGCCGACCGTCTGAACGCCACCGTGCGCCGTATCACCGACACCATGTACCACAGCGCCGATGAGTTCCTGGAGGACCTGCGCGTCGTCCAGCGCTCGCTGGCCGCCTGCGGAGCCGTCCGTGCTGCCTACGGCCCGGTTCAGACCATCATCTGGCAGGTCGAGTCCTTCGGCTTCCATATGGTCGAGATGGAGTTCCGTCAGCACTCCGTGGTGCACGCCCGCGCTCTCAAGGATATCCACGAGAACGGTATCCATGGCGACCTGCAGCCCATGACGCGCGAGGTCATCGATACCTTCCGCGCTATCGGCTCCATTCAAAAGCGCTACGGCAAGAAGATGGCGCACCGCTACATCATCTCGTTCACTAAGAGCGCCCAGCATGTGGCCGACGTCTTTGAGCTGGCTCACCTGTCCTTTGCACACGAGGAGGATGTCCCCGAGCTCGACGTGATCCCGCTGTTCGAGCAGCTCGAGGACCTCGAGGGCTGCGTCGACGTGCTCGACCAGATGCTCACACTGCCCGTGGTGCAGAAGCGCCTTGCCCAGACCAACCGCCGCATGGAGGTCATGCTGGGCTACTCCGACTCCTCCAAGGATGCCGGTCCTACCACGGCCATGCTCGCGCTGCACTCTGCGCAGGAGCGCATCGCCAAGTGGGCCGAGAAGAACGATATCGACCTGGTGCTCATGCACGGTCGCGGCGGTGCCGTGGGCCGTGGCGGCGGCCCGGCCAACAAGGCCGTGCTGGCGCAGCCCAAGGGTTCGGTCAACTGCTTCTTTAAGCTCACCGAGCAGGGCGAAGTCATCTTTGCCCGTTACGGCAACCGCACGCTGGCTCAGCGCCACGTTGAGTCCGTTGCCGCCGCAACGCTTTTGCAGTCGGCTCCGAGCGTCGAGAAGACCAACACCGAGACTACCCAGAAGTTCTGGGATATGGCCGAGAAGCTCAACACCGCAAGCCACGAGCGCTATCTGGACCTGCTGAACACCGAGGACTTTACACCGTGGTTCTCGACCGTGACGCCGCTGACCGAGGTCGGTCTGCTGCCGATCGGCTCGCGTCCTGCCAAGCGCGGCTTGGGTGCCAAGTCGCTCGACGACCTGCGTACCATCCCGTGGATCTTCAGCTGGAGCCAGGCGCGCATTAACCTGGCCGCTTGGTACGGTCCTGTCTCTTATACACATCTCCGAGCCCACGAGACCGTACTAGATCTCG
>CABSMZ010000243.1 GCA_902478875.1 uncultured Collinsella sp. | reverse complement strand
AGATGTGTATAAGAGACAGGCGGACTGCGACGGCAGAGCAGCAGGCGCGCGCCCTCGCCCCGCCCCTCGACCAGAAGCGTCAGAAATGCCTGGTGCAGGACGCCCTCCCCCGCATGGGCTTCGATGCGATCGACAGGGCCAAGCGCCTCGCCGGTCGCGGCATCGACCGCCACGACCTCGGCGCCTGCACCGCCCTCATCCCAGCCGGCGCGCAGGATGCGCGCGGCGGCCTCCTCGAGCGCGGCGATGAGCTCCTTGGTGGTAGCGAGCACGCGCTGCAGGTCGTCCCCGCTCGCCTGCTCCACATGAAATCCCGTGCTTGCAACGACCGGCGCGCCAAAGCGCGTCGCCAGCGCCGCCGCGATATCGTGCGCCGGGATCTCGTCTCGATGGCACGGAACGGCCAGGATGCTCACCGTCGCCGTACGGCCGGGCTCGGGACGCGGAATGGCCTGTGCCGTGGCGCCCAGGTGCGCAAATTCCGGCGAGCAGGCGTAGACCGCCATGCCTCGCGGTGTCACCGTCAGCTGGGCCTCGAGCGCAAACTTGCCCTCGCCCACTGCAACCTTTGTCGTGTGCATACCCATGGGATCTCCTGTCGCCCGCGATGTACCTGAGACCATCTTCGCCTGTATTGCGACTATACAGGCAAGCGCAGCCTGCGACAAAGGGGGCAGGCACCTGACACATTCTGTTAGAGTTGCAGGGATTGAATCCCGCTTATTCATGCGACATTGGAGTGACAACCTTGACCGCCGCAACCACGCCTAAAAGCAAGTCAACCGCCGCCGCGCTCTCCCCCGCGCGCACCAAGCTCTGCCTAGCGCTACTCGTGCTGTTGGGATTCTCACTCGGCTGCTCCGAGTTCGTGGTCATCGGTATCGAGAGCGACTTGGCAACGGAGCTCGGCGTATCACTTGCCACTGCGGGCCAGCTCATCAGCGTGTTCGCGCTTGTCTACGCTATCGCTACGCCGGTGCTTGCGCTCAGCACGGGGCGATTCCGCCGCTACCAGCTGCTCGTGTGCTACAGCATTATCTTTGTGCTCGGCAATCTGGTCATGGCGTTAGCGCCCAACTTCCAGGTGCTGTTTATCTCGCGCATCATCCTAGGTTCCGTCTCGGGCGCACTGCTCGCCGTGGGTGTGACGTACATCCCCGAGCTGCTGTCCCCGCAGCAAACTTCGCTTGCCATCTCGGTGGTATATGGTGCGTTTTCCGTAGCAATGGTCTTTGTCACTTCGATCGGCAAGCTTGTGGCCGACACGCTCGACTGGCACGTTGCCATGTACGGCACGCTGGCCTTTGCCGTTCTGATCTGCGCCGCGCTCGTGGTGTTTATGCCGCGCGCCGGACAGACCGACGAACCCGCCACCTTCCGCGAACAGGCGGGTCTGCTGCGCGAACCGAGTATCATCACCGGCATGCTCATCTTCTTGTTTGGCGTGGGATCGGTCTATGTGTTTTACGGCTATGTGACGCCCTATCTGGAGCAGGTGCTGGGCATGGGCACGGTCGAAGCCAGCACCACGCTCATGGCCTACGGCGTGTTCTGCCTGATCTCGAACATCCTGGGCGGATGGATTGATGCGCGCTTTGGCATGAAGGCGCTGCTCGTGACGTTTGTGCTGCAGGCTGTGGCGTTACTCGGGTTGTTTGCTGTGGGCGGCACCATGCCGCTCGCGCTGGTCTTTGTCTTTAGCTTGGCGATGCTCATGTACCTGTTCTCGGTGTCGTGCATCACACACTTTATGGACGTGGCGCGCAGCCGCCATCCCAAGTCGATGGTGCTCGCGAGTTCGGTTGAGCCCATGGCGTTTAACGTCGGCATCTCGTTTGGCACTGCGGTGGGCGGCGCCGTGGTAAGCAGCGTTGGCATTGCCTACGTGGGCGCCGTGGGCGCTGCGTTCTCGCTTGCGGCCTGGATGCTCACGCTGGTGACGATTAAGTTGGCTCGCTGGGAGCGCAAGCGGGCGAGGGCGTAGGCGTAGGCGCAGGCGTAGATCTGTCTCTTATACACATCTGACGCTGCCGACGACGGAGAGAGCGTAGAT
>CABSMZ010000242.1 GCA_902478875.1 uncultured Collinsella sp. | reverse complement strand
CTCCGTCGTCGGCAGCGTCAGATGTGTATAAGAGACAGGTCCCGATGCCGTGGTGCTGGGCTATCCATTGCTCGACTTTGCCTATGTGCGCGACATGCAGACGCGCGATCCGCGCATTGACTTGCGTGTGCCCAAGACGGGCGGCAAGACGGGGCGCGATTTGCTCAACGACTACCTGTCGATGGTGACGGGCGGCGAGGCAACTGACGAGCATCTGGCCGACATCTGCCCCACCACGCATGTTTCGCGTCAGATGCCACCGACCTTTGTGTGGGGCGTGTCCGACGACAAGACGGCGCCGATCGCGCAGGTCTACCCGTTTGCGCAGCGCATGGCCGAGGAGGGCGTTGCATGCGAGATGCACGTCTTCGACCAGGGCGGTCACGGCCTTTCGCTCGGCAACGCCAACACCGCGGTCGACAACGAGGACAAGCAGGTGGCAGTCCGTCCCTGGATCCGCCTAGCCTTCCGCTTCCTGGAGCGCCATCTGTAAGAGGACGGGCATCCCAGCCCTTCAATAACTTGCGGTGAAATAGCTCCGATCTGGGGCATCAACCAGCCCATCCAGGAACTATTCCACCGCAACTTTGTTTTTGATGTCCCGTCTGGAAACTGCATCCCAGTTCCCCCTTCAAGGTGGGACACGGTTTTCCATAGGGCCTCGATTTGGAAACCACATCCCGTTTCGAGCTCAAATTCTGGGTCGCAGTTTCCTCGAGGGGCCCCGTTGGGAAACTGCGACCCGTTTCGAGCGGGAATAACGGGACGCGCTTTCCGCAAGGGCATCGTTTCCTACCAGACGGTGAACTGGGCGTTTTCTGTGTTCCAATGGACATCGCGAACGTAGTCGCGCACGCCCGTCGCATCTCGTGCTTCGAACAACTCAAGAATATGAGCATGTTCGTTGTTGGCTTTATTGAGCAGTTTGCACGCCGTCTCCTGGTCAACAGTCTCGTAATCGCGCTTGATAAAGCAGCGCTCGAGCTGCGAGATCATATCGCGCAGACGGTCGTTGCCGCAGCGGTTGAAGTACGTTAGATGAAAGTCTCGCTGAATGTCGTCGTACTTTCGGATGAGACCGCCTTGGATCGCGAGGTCCATGGAGCCGACGAGAAATTTAAGCTGCGTAATGTCATCGTCGGTTAGGTTCGGACAGGCGAGATATGCGGCCTGCCCGTCGAGCGGCCCCATAATCTCAAAGACTTCAACGGCGTTTTGCTGATCGAACCCACGGACGCGGAATCCGCGGCGGGGGAGATTGTCCAGATAACCGTCGCTTGCGAGCTGGATGAGCGCTTCGCGGACCGGCGTGCGCGACACGCCCATGGCGTCGCAGATCGCTTGCTCGCTCAGCCGGTCGCCGGCCGAAAGCTCGCCGGCGTCAATACGGCTCGAAATGTAGTCGTATACGTGGTCTTTCAGGGGCCTTCTGAGCGTTTCCATGAGCCTATGTTCCTTAACGGTATATTTCTAAAAGCAAATACGTTTCACTTGAATAGCTCAGTTGAATTATAGAACGACCAGCTAAATCATGCTACTTTGCGCCGATACGTAAGAATACGCTTACCGAAGAATACCTACCGTTCAGGATTGTATACAATATACAAAACAGGAAAACCGCCCTAAGATAAAGCCATCGAAAGGAAGGCGGGCGCGAAGAAGTCCCGCTCTCTGCTAAGAGATCCAAGGAGGATCATCATGACCAAGTTCAGCCACGTCATCATCCGCCGCCCCGGCAAGTCCCTGAGCAATGGCATCACGAGTGCCCCCGAGCTTGGCCAGCCCATCTACGAGCGCGCCATCGAGGAGCACTACGATTACGAGCATGCGCTCGAGCAGTGCGGCGTTGACGTGTCGGTGCTGCCGGCACTCGAGCAGTATCCCGACAGCTGCTTCGTCGAAGATCCGGCCGTCATCACTCGCTGCGGCGCCATCATTACCAACCCCGGTGCCGATAGCCGCAACGGCGAGAAGGACGAGATCGAGCCGGCCGTCCGTCGCTTCTTTGACGACGAGCATGTCCTGTCTCTTATACACATCTCCGAGCCCACGAGACCGTACTAGATC
>CABSMZ010000241.1 GCA_902478875.1 uncultured Collinsella sp. | reverse complement strand
ATAAGAGACAGAGCCCACACCGCAGCCCAAGGCAGAAAAGCCCGCGGCAAATCCCGTTTCCGCTAAGGCAGTAGCGGCGGTTAAACCAGCCGGGACCACCCTACCCGCGACGGGCGACAACGGTGCGTTGGCTGTCGCCCTGAGTGTTGCCGGTGGCGTAATTGCAGCAGTTGGCATTTCCGCAACAAGGCGTCGCAACCACTAGCCAGCATTTCGTACCCCGCAGACAAAGCTCTATCCCCGCTCCGATGAGCTTTACTCACCGAGAAGTTTCTTCCCCACGGAAATGAGTTTCTTTCCAACGGCCGCCTTCACGCCATCAACGCCCCGCGAAACCGTCGAAACAGACTGTGCCGAACCGCCATCGAGCTCTACCCCATCGCAAACAGTGTCGACGGCGTCTTCTGGCAACATTTTTGGTCGCCATAGCTCCGATTCGGCAGGGCCCAGTCTCCGCTCGATCTCGAGCAAGACTTGTAAGGAGTCCACAGTCAAGATCAACTACGGGAATCGTGACGAGCCGATACCGCCCGCATGCCCCCTTCGGAATAGGCGCTGAGCAGCTCCTGGGCGTAGGCGAACTCGGGCCCTCGCCTCCAACCGAGCAGGCGGTTGACCGCGAGATTTCCCTGGACGTTGTGGACGAAGAGCAGAGAGGCGTCTGCCAGCCCCAGCTCCCGGGTCGCCCGGTGAAGGCGAGGAAAAAGGGCACGAAGGGAGCGAAGAGCGTTCCGTCGGAAAGTCGGAACGCTCTGTTTGCATTTTTGGGATCGTCCCAAATCCTTGCCAGCTCTGTGGCGGATATCGAAAGCTGCAGATCGATTATCTGCGGATAGTATTAATCCATGCCTGAATATCTTTCTCAGAGGTACGGAGCATGGATTCATCGAACTGCACATCGAGGCCCGGCATCACGATTGCGCCTTTGCAGGCTTCCTCAAAGTCCTTCAGCGCGTGTCCCAGCCAGCCGCCATTGGTGGCAAACGGATACACGGTCTTCCCGGTCAGATCAGCCCGCTCCAGGAAACTGCGCATGGCGGGCGCAAAGGTGTACCACCAGACAGGAGAACCCAGGATGATGGCGTCGTAATCTCTCCAGCCAATGTGCAGCGGCTTCAGTTCCGGGCAATAACCCTCGGCAATCTCACGCTGCCCCTGATTGACGACTTCATCATAATCGCCATCGTAAGGAACAACCGTATCCATACGAGCAATATCCCCGCCGATTTCCCTCTGAATCATCTCGGCGATGCGCTTCGTATTGCCTCCGTAGGAGTAGTACAGAATCAAGGTTTTCATTTCACGCATTCTCCTCATGCAAGAGGCTTTCCGCTGAACACGGGAAATGCGCTGAATTCACCATAGTTGGCGATGCGCTCCATGTTCTTGAGAGTTTCCATGTCTTCCTCGGAGATCGCGAAATCCACGTCCGCGTTGCTTTCCATGTGGGCGGGATCTGCCGTCTTGGGAAGCGCGACGGTTCCAAGCTGAAGGACATAGCGGATGCAGAGTTGGGCGGCAGATACGCCGTACTTCACTGCCATCTTAACGATCGCCGGATTCTTCAGCGCCTCGCCGTGGGCGATGGGAGAGTATGCCTCCACCTGAATGCCCTGCGCCTTGCAGAAGTCCACCAATGCCGAATCGGTATTGGTGATATGCAGGAGGATCTGATTGACCATGGGCATCACGCGACAAGAGCCCAGGAGGTTCTCAAGGTCATCTTGCAGGAAGTTGGACACGCCGATTACCTTGACCTTGCCCGCCGCCCGCGCATCCTCCAACGCACGCCAGACCTCTTTGTTCTCCTCGAGATAGCGCTTCTCCACACGGAACTCGCTCCACGGCTGGGGAGAGTGGATGATCATCTGGTCGAGGTAGTCGAGCCCCATCCTCTCCAGCGTCTCATCGATGGACTTCGCCGCATCCTCGTAGGTTTTCATCTCTGCTGCGATCTTGCTGGCAACGAAAAGCTCTTCCCGGCGGACGCCGCAGGTGCGCACACCCTCGCCGACGCCGCGTTCGTTTCCGTAGGCCTGTGCGGTGTCTGTCTCTTATACACATCTCCGAGCCCACGAGACCGTACTAGATC
>CABSMZ010000240.1 GCA_902478875.1 uncultured Collinsella sp. | reverse complement strand
GATCTGGTTTTGCCCGAGAGCAAGAAGTAACGGATTCGGTGCTATTCGTCGGCGGACGCATCGCCTCGTCCGCCGACGTCATGCGGCGCCAAGCCGCACTTCAAAGGGTTTGTCCCTTTGGTGAAGCGTTGACGGGAGAGGGCCCGTTTCCGGTGTAGGCCGGCGCTTCGCACTCCGCCATGTCAGAGGTGTCAAACCCCGCCTCTGATGTTGAAGGGAGCATTCATGCTTCTGGTCGCTAACGGTTCCGTTTTTACCCGCAACGCTCAGACCCCGTTCATTCCCAACGGTGCGGTCGCCATTGACGGAGATACGATCGTCGAAGTGGGCCCCGAGTGCGAGCTCAAGGCCAAGTACCCGGATGCCGAGTACGTCGACGCCCAGGGCAACCTCATCATGCCCGGACTCATTAACTGCCACACCCACATCTACTCGGGTCTGGCTCGCGGCCTTGCCATTAAGGGCTGCAACCCCACCAACTTCCTGGAGAATCTTGAGCAGCAGTGGTGGAAGATCGACGACAACCTGACGCTCGACGGCACCAAGGCCAGCGCCTATGCCACGATTCTGGACTCCATCCGCGATGGCGTCACCACGATCTTCGATCACCACGCGAGCTTCTGCGAGATTCCGGGCAGCCTCTTTGCCATTAAGGATGCCGCGCAGGAGCTGGGCATGCGTTCGTGCCTGTGCTACGAGGTCTCCGACCGCCGCGGTCAGGAAAAATGCGACCAGGCCATTGCCGAGAACGCCGAATTTGCCCAGTGGGCCGCCAAGGAGCGTCGCGATAACGACAACCACATGATCGCCGCAATGTTTGGCGGTCACGCCACCTTTACGCTGTCGGACGAGACCATGGACAAGATGGCCGATGCCAACAACGGCCTGACCGGCTTCCACATCCACGTGTGCGAGGGCATGAACGATGTGTGGGATTCCCGCCTCAACCGCGGCGGCATCAGCCCCGTCGAGCGCCTGCTGCAGCACAACCTGCTCGGTCCCGACACCATGCTGGGTCACTGCATTCACGTGACGCCTGCCGAGATGGATATCGTCAAGGAGTCCGGCACCTGGCTGGTTAACAACCCCGAATCCAATATGGGTAACGCCGTGGGCTGCGCTCCCGTGCTCGAGTTCTTCCGCCGCGGCATCCCCGTGTGCATGGGCACCGACGCCTACACCCACGATATGCTCGAGAGCCTCAAGGTCTTCCTGATCATTCAGCGCCACAACGCCGCTATGCCCAACGTGGGCTGGTGCGAGGCCATGACCATGCTGTTCGAGAACAACGCCAAGATGGCGAGCAAGTACTTCGATCGCAAGCTCGGTGTGCTTGAGCCCGGCGCTGCCGCCGACGTCATCGTAATGGACTACAAGCCCTTTACGCCGCTGAGCGAGGAGAACATCGACGGCCACATGCTCTTTGGCATGATGGGCAAAAACTGCCGCACCACCATCATCAACGGCCGCGTCCTGTACAAGGATCGCGAGTTTGTCGGTATCGATGAGGATAAGATCAACGCGTGGACCATGGCTGAGTCCAAGAAGCTCTGGAGCACGCTCAACGATTGCGCCTACTAATTACAAGTAGATTCACGCGCGCCGGATGTTTCGCCGCATCCGACGCGCGTATAGGCGACCTCCGCGGGGTCGCCGGCGCTGTGCTAGCGCTACACCGTATTTGCGCCCGCCGCGCGGTCTCGCCGGGCGTTACAGAGAGGAGCTCATTATGAGCGACATCATGAGGCCGATCCCGTTTTCGCAGCTGATGAACTGGATCATCGAGGAGCACAAGACTCAGGGCGCCGTCTTTGGCGTGCGCAAGGTGGTTACGACCAACCAGGAGGGCGCGCTTCCCATTTTTGACGAGCGCATCGAGACTCCGTTTGGCCCGGCCGCCGGCCCCAATACGCAGCTTGCCCAAAACATCGTGGCATCCTACGTGGCCGGTTCCCGCTTCTTTGAGCTCAAGACCGTTCAGGTTATGGACGGCGAGGAGCTCTCCAAGTGTGTGAACAAGCCCTGCATCGTGGCGCAGGACGAGTGCTGTCTCTTATACACATCTCCGAGCCCACGAGACCGTACTAGATCTCG
>CABSMZ010000239.1 GCA_902478875.1 uncultured Collinsella sp. | reverse complement strand
TACGGTCTCGTGGGCTCGGAGATGTGTATAAGAGACAGGATTACGAGCGGACCTCGCCGTTTACGCCCTTGCACACCTTGGTAACGATCTTCTGGTGCGCCTTCTCGACCTCTTCGCTGGTAAGCGTGTGGTCGTCGGAGCGATACGTAAGCGCAAAGGCCATGGACTTCTTGCCCGCACCGATACGGATGGGATCGCGGTAGACATCGAACAGGCGCACGCCCTCGAGCAGCTTGCCGCCGGCACTCGTAATACGACGCTCAAGATCCTCGCAGGTCACAGTGTTGTCGACTACGATAGCAAGGTCGTGCTCAACGGCCGGGTACTGCGAGAACTCGCGGTAGTTCTCCTGGTTGCGGGCGCCCTTGATCAGCTTGTCCAAGTCGAGCTCAAAGGCAACGACGACCTCGTCGATGCCCATGGCCTCGCGCGCCTTGGGGTGGATCTCGCCAACCCAGCCCAGCACGGTACCGCCCGAGAGCACCTCGGCAGCACGACCCGGCTGCAGGAAGGCATAGCCCTCGCCCTCGACGGGACGGAATCGAACCTTCTCGATGCGCAGCTGAGCAAGCAGCTCCTCGACAATGCCCTTGCCAAAGAAGAAGCGCAGCTTACGGTACTTCATGTTCCAGGACCGCTCGCTCCACTGGCCCGAGAGCACGCCCGCTACGGACTTGGTCTCCTTGGGCAGGCTGGCGTTCTCGCGACCGTGGAACAAGCTGCCGACCTCGTACAGGTGCACGTTGGGCGTGCCGTGGGCCTCGTTATAGGCCACGGATTGCAGCAGGCCCGGCAGCAGCGAACGGCGCATCTCGGTCTGCTCGGCCACCAGCGGGTTCATGAGAACCACGGGGCAGCCGCGGCCCTCGGTGGACATGCCAATCTTCTCCAGGTCGCCCGGGGCAGCAAAGCCAAAGGTCGTGGTCTCGTTGAGGCCACAGGCGCGCAGGATCTCGCCGACCTTGCGGGTGAGCTTCTGCTCGCGGGTCAGGCCGCCAATATGGTTCTTGGCAGCCGGGATGGTCGCCGTCACGCGGCCCATGCCCCACAGGCGCAGGACCTCCTCGATCAGGTCAATCTCGCGCGGCAGGTCGGGGCGGAAGCTCGGCGGAGTGACCATAAAGTCCTCGCCGTCGCGCTCGGCGGTGCAGCCCAGACGGGTGAGCGAACGCTCGATAAAGTCGGGCTCGATGTCGGCACCGCAGATGGCATGCACGCGGGCCAGGCGCAGCTTGATGCTGTCGATGGTCTTGGGCGCGGGGAACACGTCGACATAGCCGGGAGCAACCTCACCGCCGGCGATCTCCTCGATGAGCGCGCAGGTAACGTTGGCGACATCCACGCAGCCGGTCTCGTCGACCTGGCGCTCAAAGCGAATGGAGGCGTCGGAGATCAGCGACAGGTCGCGGCTGGTGTGCGAGGTGCGACCGGCGTTGAAGCAGGCGCTCTCGACCATCACATCGACGGTATCGTCCTCGATCTCGGAATCCATGCCGCCCATAACGCCGGCCAGCGCCACGGGACGCTCGCCGTCGGTGATCAGGCCCATGCCGGCGTCGAGCGTCGTGAATTTCTCATCCTGCTGGGCGGCGCGAACCACCACGCGACGCCTGCCCTCGCGCTCGGCAAAGGTGTCCAGGTCAAAGGCGTGCAGCGGCTGACCGGTGAGCATCATCACGTAGTTGGTGATGTCGACGATGTTGTTGTGCGGGCGCACACCCAGGGCGTTAAGGCGCTTGACCATCCAGTCGGGCGAGGGACCGACCTTCACGTTGCGCACGATGCGGGCGACGTAGCGGTCGCACAGGCCTTCGTCGGCGATCTCGACAGAAAGCTCGTCGTCGGTCGCGCGGCCGGTCTCGGCCTTGATGACGGGCAGCTCAACGTGGAAATCGCGATCGAAGATGGCGCCGGTCTCGCGGGCCATGCCGATCATGGACAGGCAATCGGGACGGTTGGGCGTGATCTCGCAGTCGAGCACGGTGTCGCTCGAGCCCACGTACTCGGCAAACGGCATACCGCAGGGCGTATCCTCGGGCAGGATCATGATGCCGGAGTGGTCGCCGCCCAGGCCGAGCTCGCGCGCGGAGCAGTTCA
>CABSMZ010000238.1 GCA_902478875.1 uncultured Collinsella sp. | reverse complement strand
TCGGATGACGAGTACATTGTGTCGGCGCTCAAGTTGGGCGCCCGCGGCTACCTGATTAAAACCGATGTCGCCGCCATTCCGCCAGCGTTGGCGCAGGTCATGGATGGCAAACGCGTGCTCGAGGGAAAGGCGATCGAGGACATCGATTTTGACGGAACGGGCGTCGAGGCGGGCACGACCCGCCGGCCCGCGGCCTTTGTCAGCCTGACCGACCGCGAGTTCGAAGTCGCAGAGCTCATCGCCCGCGGCCTCGACAACAAGGAGATTGCCGCCACCGCCTATATGGGCGAAGGCACCGTGCGCAACCACATCAGCTCAATCCTTGCCAAAATGGGCCTGCGCAACCGCACCCAAATCGCCATCGCCTATCTGCGAGGCTAGCCGCTGGCTGCCGCCAATTTGATGCCATTTCAAAACTATGCCGGTTTACTACGATGAACCGCATATCTCCGACCACGGCAAATTGCGCACTTACAAAACCGCAGGTAGAACACTTGCGATATTTGCAAAAATGCGGGTGTGGTCAGGAATCTCGGATTCATCGTAGTAAACCGGCATAGTTTTGTTCGGGCGGCCCTGCACGAGTGTCTCCGCCAGCCTCGCGGGACCAAAATGAGCCGTTTTCCTCCGTCCCCAATGGATCAGCCGAAACCGCCCGCCACGAAATCGGCCCATCTACTACGTTTGACTCGATACCCCTGACCATACCTTCGTTTTGAACAAAACCGCAGGCGTTCTACCTGCGGTTTTGTTTTTGCGCTTTTCGGCATGGTTGGGGGTAAGGGGCTAAACGTAGTAGATGGGCCGGTTTCGTGGCGCGCCCTCCTCCCCAACGCACAAAAGCGCCGCCACGGAGGAGGGAGATGCCTCCGTGGCGGCTGGGGGTGGGGGCTATGTTCTGGCTCCCCGCTGGCCACCCGGGGCCTTTTGGCCCCGGGCGCTGCCAGCGTACCTAGCGCTTACGGATACCCCAGACCAAGGCTCCGACGCCGGCCATGGCGATAACAAATGCCATGAGCAGTGCGGCGGCCTGCTGGTCACCCGTGGTGGGCAGGAAACCCTTGACCGTCTTGACGATATTCGTCACGGTCTTGGGCGTGCCGGGATCGGGCGTCGGCACGGGCGTCTCGGGCTTCTTGTACGTGTTGTTGAACACGATACCCTCGACGCTCTTGTCGCCCTTGGCAAAGGCGACGCTTGCCTTGAGGCTGCCCTCGCCGTCATCGACCACGTTGACGGTCGCGGTAAAGACGGACTTGTCATAAGTCATACCGGTCTCGTCGCCCTTGACCTCGCTGATGGTGTAGACGTACGTTCCGGGCTCGTCGTACTCGAACTTGTCGAAGTTGATCTTGCCGTCGGCATCGTTGGTGACGGTGGACTCGATGCCCTCGCCAACGAACTTAAAGCTGAACTCGTCCTTCTTGAGCTCGCGTCCCTCGAGCACCTTGATGGCGCCGATGGAGACTTGGGTGGGCATGGCGTGATACTTGTTGGTAAAACCAGCCGACTCGGTGGTTCCCTCGAGCTTGTGCGTCACGGCCAGCGTGCCATCGCCGTTGTCAGAGACGGTGGCCACGACGGTGTAGGTCGTACCGTCATAGGTGACGCCCTTGTACAGGCCGAGCGCATTGGGGCAAGCCTCGCGCAGCGTGTACGTGTGCGTGCCGGGCGCCTCGTAGCGGATCGGGCTCAGTGTCACAGTGCCGTTGGCGTCGTTGGTGCCGCTTGCGACAACCACGTCGTCCTCGAGCAGATCGAACGTGAACTCGCCGACTGCAAGGTCGCGTCCGGTCAGACGCTTGACCGTCTTGACCTGATCGGTCACGGACGAATCGGTAGGCGTTACGCTGTAGGTGTTGGTGAACGTGAAGGCAGCACCGTCGTCGCCTTCGCGCTTGACGCTCAGATGTCCGGCGCCGTCGTCAGTCACGGTATAGGAAACCTTGCGCGTGGCGTTGGCATCGTTGGTCACGCCAGGGGCGCTGCCGGTCTCGGTCACCGTATAGGCAAAGGTGTGCGAGCGCGGAGCGGTGGGGGCCGCAGGCTCGGACTCGTCGACCTGTCTCTTATACACATCTCCGAGCCCACGAGACCGTACTAGATCTCG
>CABSMZ010000237.1 GCA_902478875.1 uncultured Collinsella sp. | reverse complement strand
GTACGGTCTCGTGGGCTCGGAGATGTGTATAAGAGACAGATCCTGCATGGTGGCGGCAATGGTCTCGAGCGTACGGCCGTGGAAGCCGCCGCGCATGCACACGATGGTGTTGCCGCCATTACCGGCACGCTTGGCGTACAGGCGCGCGAGCTTCATCGAGCCCTCGTTGGCCTCGGCGCCAGAGTTGGCAAAGAAGGTCTCCCAAACCTGCTCATCCGCAGCCGGGGCACCAAGAGCAGCTGCCGTGGTCTCATCGCCGGCGACAATGGCATCGGCAAGCACGCGCGCACCATCTACGTCGTCGTTAGCAAGCTTGGACAGCAGCGCCGCGACCTGTCCGCGCTGCTCGATGTAAAAGTAATTGGAGACATGCATGAGCTTTTTGGTCTGTGCCTCGAGCGCCGAGAGCACAGCCGGGTCGCCATGACCTAGGCTGCACACGCCGATGCCGGCAAGAAAGTCGAGGTACTCACGGCCATCGTCGCCGGTGAGCTTCATGCCGTGACCCTCGACAAACTCGACCGGAGAGCGGCCAAAGGTATGCATAACGTAATGGGATTCAAGCGATTGCTGAGCTGCAAGTGACATGGGATGCCTTTCGTTGGGCGCCAGACGGCGCGGGGCTATGGGTGCAGGAATGGGGCGGCTGAGGGTCAGCTAGACCGTCTGAAGCTTCTCGACCTCGTCAAGGTTTTCGGTCAGACGCGCAGCAAACGTCGAAAGCGGATGCGGATGCGTATCGAACTCGTAAGCCGTCTCGGTGGAATGGATCACGGTGCCGACGCCGGCATCGGTCAGCAGCTCCAGGAGCAGCGAATGCGGCGTAGTACCGTTAATGATGTGGGCACGAAATACGCCGCCAGTAAGCGCATCGACAGCCGCACGCAGCTTGGGAATCATGCCCTTATCGACCTCGCCGCCGTAGAGCATTTCGTTAACCTCGTCGAGCGTTAGGTTGGAGATAAGCGAGTCCTTGTCGCTAAAGTCCTTGTACAGGCCATCGACATCGGTCAAAAAGATCGCCTTATGCGCGTGGAGCGCCGCGGCAACGGCACCGGCGGCGGTGTCGGCGTTGATGTTGAAGAAACCGCCGTCCTCCCCCGCCGCGACGGTAGCGATGACGGGGATGTACTCGCTATCGAGTAAGCACTCGATATAGTCGGTGTTGACGTGCGTCACTTTGCCCACGCGACCGAGCTCGGGGTCGAGCGGCTCGGCGATGAGCGTGCCGGCATCGCTGCCCGACACGCCCACGGCCAGGTTGCCGTGGTGGTTGATGGCAGCAACCAACTCTTGGTTGACCTTGCCGCCCAGCACCTCGCGCACGATATCCATAGTCGCCGGCGTGGTCACGCGCTGGCCGTTCTTAAACTCGACGGGAATATCGTAATGGCTCAGCGCCTCGTTGATAGCCTTGCCGCCGCCGTGCACGATGACGGGGCGCATACCGATGATCTTGAGCAAAACGATATCGCTCATCACGTCGCGGCGCAGCTGCTCATCAACCATGGCGGCTCCGCCATATTTGATAACAACCGTCTTGCCGGTCAGGTTCTTAATCCACGGCAGCGCTTCGAACAGCAGCTGCGCGGTTGCTTCGTTGGATTCGCTCGAACGACAATCGCGTGCGAATTTCATAATCTGCCTCGTCTTTCGTATCGTTATCGCGCCGTGCTCCGCTGTCCGCAATCGCGGCAAGATGCGCAGCGTGCCTGGAATCTAGGAACGGTAATCGCCGTTGATGGAGATGTACTCATGCGTGAGGTCGCAGGTCCACACAGTCGTTGCCGCGTCGCCTGCGCCCAGGTCGGCCGAGATCACGATCTCGGGCGCCTCGAAACGTCGCAGAGCCTCGTCCTCGTCAAAGGGAACAGTCAGACCGTCGCGACAGACAGGCATGCCCATCATGTCGATGGAAACGTCTTCCTGATTAAACTTCACCCCGCACTTGCCAAGCGCCATAGCAACGCGGCCCCAGTTGCAGTCGTGGCCGGCGATGCAGGTCTTAACGAGCGGCGAGTTGGCAACGGCACGGGCGGCGATATCGGCCTCCTCGTCGTTCACGGCGCCGGTAACGTTGACCGTAACAAGCTCTGTCTCTTATAAACATCT
>CABSMZ010000236.1 GCA_902478875.1 uncultured Collinsella sp. | reverse complement strand
TTGGCCTGCTCATCGTCACGCCCGAGACCCTCGTGTGGTATGTGGCTGGCAATCTGATCGCCTTCCTCGTTCCAATCATCCTGATCTTTGCCTACAACAAGGCAAAGGGCGTTCCGACCACCGATGAGGAGGGCGCGGGCGCTGGCTTCGATGTCAGCTTCTAGTTGAGCCGTTCAGCGTAATGTGCGGATAAGTCCATTTGAGGAAGGGCGTTCGGCTCGTGTGAGTCGAGCGTCCTTCCCTATAGACGAGAAAGTCAACGGCGATGTTTAATCAAAAAAATAAGGTGACACGCGCGGACTATGAGCAGTGGCGAGCTGGACAGGATGAGACGGCGGCTCGCATCGCGTCCGACCCCGATAGGCTCCTGTTCCATGTGGAGCCTGAGCTTGGCTGGCTCAACGACCCCAACGGTTTGGTTCAGATTGGTGATACGTATCACATCTATCATCAATACGATCCGTTCGATGCTGCGCATGGCGGTCCAGTGCTTTGGAACCATCTGACGACAAAGGATTTTGTGACGTACGAGAATCGCGGCCCCGCGCTGTTCCCCGATTCCGATTTGGATTCGAACGGAGCGTATTCTGGTTCTGCCTTTGTACGTGATGGCAAGATTCACTACTTCTATACCGGCAACGTCAAGCATTTTGATCGCGATGATTACGACTACGTGTTGACGGGTCGTGAGCAAAACCAGATTCATATGGTTGCGGAGAACCCCGACGAATTGGGCGAGAAGCGCATAGCTGTTGGACCGGTCGATTACCCCGACGATATCGGTACGCACGTGCGCGACCCCAAGATCCTTGAGCACGATGGTATCTACTACATGGTTCTGGGCGCTCGTACGAAAGACGACCGTGGCTGCGTGCTTGTCTATACCTCGCGCAATCTTGAGGGCTGGAGCTATGCGACGCGCATTGAGTTGGGCGAGAAGTTTGGCTTTATGTGGGAGTGCCCCGATCTGTTTGAGCTCGATGGCGAGCTTATTCTCGTTTGCTGTCCGCAGGGTGTGCCTGCCGATGGTTGGCGTTACCGCAATCCGCATCAGTGCGTGTGGTTCCCCATCGAGGCCGATTGGGAGGCGCCGAGCTTTAAAATCGTCGGGCAGGGCATGCCCCCGATGGTCGATGCCGGTTTTGATTTCTATGCTCCGCAGTCCTTTGAGGATGCTGCAGGCCGGCGATTGATGATCGGATGGTCGGGTTGCCCCGATGCGACGGCGGAAAACCCGACGGTGGCGCGCGGGTGGCAGTGCGCGTTGACGGTGCCGCGAGAGCTGAGCATGCGCGATGGTAAGCTCTGCCAGCAGCCGGCGCACGAGATTGAGAGGATGCGCGGCGGCTGCGTTCGTGCTGTAGGCGGAGAGACAGTCGAGGAGCCGGGCCGCCTGTTTGATCTTGTGGTTTCCTGTGAGGGCGCCAAGATGGTCGAGCTCGAAATCCGCAAGGGTGTCTTTGTGCGTTATGCGGAGGGGATGCTTACCCTCGATATGGGTAATGAAGGCTATGGGCGAGACCGGAGGTCGATTGAGCTCAGCGAGCTTCGCGACCTGCGCGTGCTTTCGGACACTACGATGGTCGAGATTTTTGCCAACGGCGGCGAGGCAGCACTTACGAGCCGTACCTATTCGCCGGCGGTTTCGGCGATGGGGTTGCATGCCGAGGGTGCGGCGTCGATGGATTTCTACCGCCTCGCGCATTAACCGTGCGTGGAGCACGATTGGACTTGCCGGGCGGAATGTGTCGCAGTTGCCGCAGCGAACTACCGTTTATCGTGTATAGCTACCGTTTGCGGAGTAAGTAACACATTGTTGCAAACCGTGTAGAATCCTAAATAAGCACGGAGTTTTCCAGGGAGACGCTGTCCTTTGTTGTGTGCAAGGGGCGGCGTCTCTTTGGCGCTTGGAGGCCGTTCTGCAGCAGGACGGCGGACGTGCGTCACATATTAAAAAGCCAATTTCGAGATGGGTCGTGATAAGAATGGGCAAGTACGTAATCGTGGTTGAATCTGGGTCGGATGTGACGCCGGAGCTCTGCGAGCGCTACGGCATCGTGCGCGTGCCCATGCACCTGTCTCTTATACACATCTGACGCTGCCGACGACGGAGAGAG
>CABSMZ010000235.1 GCA_902478875.1 uncultured Collinsella sp. | reverse complement strand
TCGCCGGTCTCAACACGCTGCTCGCACTCAGCCGCCATATCGTTAATGGCTCCGGTCAGACGCGGCGTGTCGTCCATAAAGGCTGCCTGCACGGTCAGCAGGCTATCGAGACCGCTGATAGGCGCCGGGTCGGCAGTGCGCGTGGCAGCGAGGCGCTGCAGGGCGCGACGCTTCTCATTGACGGCGCAGATGGCGGTCTTCAGACGCTCAGGCGTAATCTTGACGTCACACTCTTCCTCGATCTTGGCGGCGAGCTTCTTGACCTCGGCCTTCCAGGTCACGAGCGTCGACTCGTCGTGTACGTTGGGAATATCCATGACGTACATGTTCTTTTGCGTGGCAAAGAACTCGTAGGCCTTTTTCTTGCCGTCGCAGGTGTTCTCACCCACCACCAGGTCACTCGACTCAATGTAGGGGCAGACCTCGCCCAGCTTAAAGCCGGCAAAGCTCTTGATAAGCGGACAGGTGTTGCGCGGCAAGTGCTCCTCAACCTTGTCCGTTGCCCAGTCGGCACCCGAGCACAGACCCACAGGGATACCGTCGCAGGCGAGCACGATCTCCTCGGGTACGTAGACGCAGAAGCTGCCAACAATCTTGGTGGCCTCGCCGGCCTCCTTCTTGTCGAGCATCTCCTTAATACGGCCGCTGTGGATGTTGGTGGCGACAAAATCCAGGTAGGACGTGGACTTGGGGCGATTGTTCTGCGTCAGGAACATATCGCCGTACATCTGGCCCACGGCGCCCAGCAGCATGTCGTGGTCGGCAAGATTCATGCCGAGACTCTCCCACATCGGATGGAAATCGAATTCTTCAGCCATGATGGTTCCCCTCTCGAACCAAAAACGGATAACGGCGGTATCGATGCACGACGGACGGCGATTGCCCGGCCGTGCTCAAACCCGGAATTTTGGGGAACCCGCTTTGCAGTCGATTATTTAGTTGTGCGTCGTCTCTCCCGGAGCCGTGAATATACCTGCTCATATGCGGCTCCGAGCCATGTATAGGGCACGCGCGGCAACGCGGCGAATATATGTCGTCTGCGGCATGTGCGCACCCTCCTTTACAAGATAAGGTCAACTATATCAACGGTCATCGAACATGCGAACACCGTTGACATTCGTACGACAGCGTCGTGTGCCGTCGTTTAATAAATAATCTTTTTTATTGATAAGAGTTTGTCATCCCTCATTCGGCGAGCGGCAAGACAAAGCCGCCGAGGCTTATATCCCCGACGGCATTACCCGGCGCTATCGACAAACCAAATGGATTTTGCTCGCATCGAAGTGCATGCGCAGCGTCTCGCCTGCTTGCGGCAGCTCGTCGACAGGCACGCCCACCTTGTTGACCTTCCACTGCAGACGCGTGGGCGCATCAGCGCGCGGCACGTCCAGCAGCACCAGCCGCTCAAAGCGCGAATCGCTCACACGGGCCACATGCAAATCGTAGCTGTTACGGCCCCGCTCAACGCGATTGTCAACATGGAAATAGCTTGCGCGAACGCCCAGGTACGCCACATTATCGGGGACCGCGCGGCCCACGTTAAAGGTCATGCCCCAGTCGAGGGCCTCAACTTCTTCGTCGCCGATCTTGCGCGCCCGGCTTGTGTTCTTGCAGCCCGTCAGGCGCAGCGCCGCCAGCGTCTGCGGACGGCGGACCACGTCCTCGACGGAGCCGATCTCCTCAACATGCCCGTCGTGCATCACGCAGATACGCTGGCACAGGCGGCACGCTTCGTCGATGTCGTGGCTCACGTAGAGCACGGTGCGGTTACAGACGTCGAACAGGTCGAGCATGTTCTGCTCGAGTGCGCTCTTAAGATAGGAATCGAGCGCGCTCATGGGCTCGTCGAACATAAAGATGCCCGGATGCGCCGCCACCATGCGGGCAAGCGCCACGCGTTGCTGCTGGCCGCCCGAGAGGCGCGCGGGATAGCGGTCGGCAAAATCGGCTAGACCGAAAATGCTCAGGTAGCGCTCGGCAAGTTTTTTACGCGCCGCGGCATCGCCCGCGTCCTTTACACCGGCACATACGTTATCGGCCACCGTCATGTTGGGAAACAGCTGATAGTTTTGGAACAGCAGGGCGCATTTGCGCTCCTGTCTCTTATACACATCTCCGAGCCCACGA
>CABSMZ010000234.1 GCA_902478875.1 uncultured Collinsella sp. | reverse complement strand
GTGGGCTCGGAGATGTGTATAAGAGACAGGCGCTGTACATAACGGTGCTGTCGGCCGATTTGCCCTGCGTCGCTGCAGCGAGAAATGCCGCCGTCTCGGACGGGTCGCTTGCGGGGCGGGGAGCTGGCGTGGGCGCCGAAGTGGGTGTGGGCGTAGGCGCGGGCGTCGAAACGGGCGACTGCGCAGGAGTCGGCGCAGATGCGGGCTTAGGCGCAAGTGCGGGATTGGGGTTTGACGGGCGAGCCCCGCCGCCCATGAGTTCGTCGGCGGTCCACGGGCGATCATCCATCACGTCGTCAAGGCTCAGCGAAAACAGGTCGTCTTCACCCTCATCGAACATGCGGTGCACATGTCCACCAATTGCCGGAATCAATCCGCGACCGGTGCATGATGCCTTGCTCAACGCCATTCTGTTCCATCCTTTCGAAATACTAATGACATCGATTATATGGAACTTCCCAAGCGGCTCGGTCTTGGATTCGTGCTTTCCAGAACTCGCGCCCAAAAGGGGAGGGGCGCAGGCGCGCTGACTACTTGTCGCCGGCGGCAGCCTTTGCCTCGTTGAGGTAGCTATAGAAGCTGTACTTAGAGATGCCAAAGAACTCGCAGGCACGCTCGCTCGACTTGGAGATGAGGAAGGCGCCGCGACGGTCGAGGTAGCCAATGGCGCGAATGCGCTCATCTTTGGTCATAAGGGCTGCGGGCTTGCCCACGTATTGCTCGCACTCGCGCAGCAGATCTTCGAGCAGGTCGCCGATGTTTTTGGTAATGGGCTCGGGCTCGGTGTAGCCCGAGCCGCCGGTGCCGGTAAAGGCATCGAGTGAGCGCTCAAAAGCCTTCATGAGCGTAATGTCAAAGTTAATGCCCAAAATGCCGACGGGCTTACCCTCGTCGTTGCGGATAAAGATGGTCGAGGATTTGAGCAGCTTGCCATCGGTGGTTTTGGTGAGGTATGGCTCGCGGTCGTGCACGTCGGTGGTGCCCTCGTGCATGGACTCAAACACAATATGGCTGGGGCCGTCACCCAGTGTGCGCCCGCTGACGTGGCCGTTTTCGATCACCACGATGGAGTGGTCCACGTCGTCGGTTTCCAGGTCGTGGACGACGACTTCGCAGTTGGGGCCAAATTGGAGCGCCAGGCCGTGTGCAAGGCGCTTATAAAACTCAATCTGTGCGGGGGTCATGGGTGCCTTCCTAAAAATTAGTTTGGGCACACTTTGCCATAAACCACACCTGTTCGCAAACAAATACATAGACAGGCTAATTGGTGACCGTTCGGCGGCGAAAAGGTACCGATTACGGCAACAAACAATTTGTTAGGTTTACCAATCAAAAAGTGTGATAGAACAGTGCTAACAAACTTTTTGTTTGGCATCCACATAAAAGTTCAGTCGCATGAATGGGAATGGACTGAAACGCGTATGCGGGGGCCGGCAAGAGAGGACTTAAGGAGTTCACCGTATGGCCGATAAGATCCAGTGGGCGGGCAACACGATGCCCAAGAGCGATGACAAGCACTTGGGAATCATGAGCCTCGACCACGTGAAGAAGGCCCGCGCCTTCCACCAGTCGTTCCCTCAATATACCGTCACTCCGCTTGCCCGCCTGGACGGTCAGGCTGCGCGCCTGGGCCTGTCCAACCTGTGCGTTAAGGACGAGAGCTACCGCTTTGGCCTCAACGCCTTTAAGGTCCTGGGCGGTTCGTTTGCCATGGCCAATTACATTGCCGACGAGACCGGCAAGGACGTTGCCGAGTGCACCTTCGATTACCTGACCTCCGATCAGCTTGCCAAGGACTTTGGCCAGGCTACCTTCTTTACCGCCACCGACGGCAACCATGGCCGCGGCGTGGCATGGGCTGCCAACAAGCTGGGCCAGAAGGCCGTCGTGCACATGCCCAAGGGTTCCACCAAGCCCCGCTTTGATAACATCGCCGCCGAGGGCGCCACGGTGACCATCGAAGAGGTCAACTACGACGAGTGCGTGCGCATGGCCGCCGCCGAGGCCGACGCCTGCGAGCGCGGCGTCATCGTTCAGGACACCGCCTGGGAGGGCTACGAGAAGATCCCGTCTTGGATCATGGAGGGCTACGGCACCATGGCTTCCGAGGCGGCCGAGCAGCCTGTCTCTTA
>CABSMZ010000233.1 GCA_902478875.1 uncultured Collinsella sp. | reverse complement strand
CACATAAGCCGCCTCACGCTATTGACGAGGCAGCTCCGTCCAGCCAAAACCGGGTTCAAAGCCATCGCGTGTACCGATCACATCGCCCGAACCGTTGATCCAGGCCTGGTCGGCCATCACCGAGACCTCGACATCGGTGCCGTCGGGTCTGGTGTAATGGTTGACCCCGCGAATGGCATCGGAATACGAAGCGGTGCCCGTCCCCACGCCCGCGCTGGAAAAATTGGCGGCGCTGGCAGCCATATTCGCGGCGTGCTGACGGTCGCTGCGATCGAACCGCGCCTGCTGGTAGCTGTCGAATGCCGCCTGTTGCGAGGCATGCATCTGTTGCCAAGCTGCAAACTGCTGTTGCTGCTGGGCAATGTTCATCTGCGTGCGTTGGCGCTGCTCAAGCACCATCTGTTGCTTTTGAGCTGACGCTTCGCGTGCAATCGCCGGATTGAGCCGCAGAGTCGACGCCATTGATGCAAGCGCCGTGGAGGCCGCCTCGTCCAGGCGACCTTCTGGCGCAGCCAAACAGAAGCTGTCCCTGATACGCCACTGCAGCAGGTCGGCCGCGCCCAGCTCGAACGACGCTCCGTCCGGGCAACCGCCTCGACCCGTGGGCTGTTCTTGCGCGACGCCCTGTCCCGCCGCTGCCGCCGCCTGGCGCTCGCGCAGACGCTTGCCCAAAACACCGCCGATCAGTCCACTCGAAAGGCCCGCGCCCAGCAGCGCCTCGGCCCCAGCGGCAACACCTTTGCCCATAGAGCCCGCGACGCCGCCGATTGAAAACATATAGCCCTCGACTTTGGCCGCCACCGCGAGCTCGGTAGGTACCGGAGCGCCCGTGAGCCGATATCGACGCATGCGGCACTCATAGACCACATCACTCGGCTCCATCGAAAAGCCCTGGATCGCAAAGTCGTTTGCTGCCTCGCGCTTTACGCGGGCACGCTCGCGCTCGATATCGACCGCCGCGCTCGATGGGTACGGTTGCTCGGCAACAACCTCTGCCCGCGCGCCCAGCCGTGCTGCACAGACCTGAGCCAGCTCGTCGCAAGCTGCCTCCACGTGCACAAACACCTTGCGTTCGGTTTGCGTGGGGATACGCTTGGCAACGGCGCCCGCATCCACGTAGCAGAGCTCGGAGCGGTACATAATCCGCTCACCCATCGGACCCGCCGCCGTCACGCCAACCGAAATCGGGCAGTCGAAACTGCCGCTGCGCTCAAGATGCGCCTCTTCGATATGCCAGCCCCGCGGCAGCGCCACCTGCGCGAGTGCCTGGCCGCCAGAGGTATCGCATGCGGCATGAAGCTCAAGGTCACCGATGTGAGGCGCATCCGTCGTGACCGCGTCACGAGACGACGACGCGACGCCGGCAGTCTCCACCGGCGCATCGGCCGGCGCGTCCACACTCGGGTCGCTGCCTTCGTCCGCATCGTCATCGGCAGTCGCCCCATCTGTAGCCCCCACGGCGCCCGAGTAGCCCACAACGCCCTCAAGTCGGACGCCACACCCCGGGCAAAATCGCACCGGCACGCCGGCGACCCGAGGCAGCTGCGCCCCGCACGCCGGGCAGAATCTCAAGTCACTCATCCCGTACATCCCTAATTTCGTTAGCTGTTTTTGATCGCGGCAAGCTGCCGCCATAACTCATCGGCACCGTTAAGCCGGTACGCCGTCTTATCGAGCACGATATTTTTGCCCTCAAGTTCTACCGATTGCTCCGAGCCATCCGTATAGACAAAGACGAGCGTTCGGCCGGCATCGCTCGTCCGCTCATCCACCACATCCCCCACGGTGCAGCCATCGAGCACAGCAAAAGTCGATGCGACCAGTTCGGCATCGTCGGTCTCATAGACCGTCCGCGCCTCCCCGTCCTCGATAAGCTTGACCGCCACCGGAACGGCAGCGCAATCGTTGAGCGACACTTGCGCGGCAGTCTTTCCTTGAGCGCCATGGTCGCCGGTAACGTAAACTCGCATGAGTGTCACCGCCGCGGCAAAGACCACCACGGCGATAAGCACGCCCGCAATTTTATTAGACGCGCAACCCCGAGACGCCATAGGTGCACCCCCTCCGTTCTGCTCTGCTCAGCATCACATTCATATGCCTTTGAGCACCAAAACGGCAGGTGACAAATGTCTCATAT
>CABSMZ010000232.1 GCA_902478875.1 uncultured Collinsella sp. | reverse complement strand
CGCCCCAAGGCAGGTTGTTAGCGTCGGCCTCCTTGTAGATCTTGATCTCCTTGCCGTCAACGGTGATGGAATCCTCGCCAGCAACGACCTCGTGATCGCGAGCGTAGTTGCCCTGCGTGGAGTCGTACTTCAGCAGGTAAGCGAGCATATCGGGAGAGGTGAGGTCGTTGATAGCGACGATCTCGGAGCCCTCATGACCGAACATCTGACGGAAAGCCAGACGACCGATGCGACCGAAGCCGTTAATAGCAACCTTTACTGCCATTGTGTCTCCTTTCGTAAGGCCCCCGCGAGCTACAGCGCCCGCCGTTGAGGCCCACAAACTAACCACTCGCCTAATATACCTTTTTTTTGACTTGAATTTCACGAGAATGCTCGAAATTGAAAATCAAATTTACGTTAAAACGTTTTAAATACTAAAATAGCAGCTAAATCCATATATAAGTCGTTACTTCAAACTACCTGTTTGCTTCAATGAGCTTTTCAAGCCTCAAAACTCGATGGTAGAGGGCTGACTTCGACAAGGGAGGGTCAGCCATCTCCCCCAAATCACGCAGCGACAGATCGGGATAGCGCTCGCGCAGGTCGCAAAAGACCGCCAAGGCATCCGGAAGCGCATCACGAAGGCCACGCTGCTCGAGCTCATCGATAAGCGCAAGCTGATGTTGGGCGGCACCGGCGCTTCTGGTCTGGTTGGCGAGCTCGGCGTTCACGCGACGGTTCACATCGTTCTTAACCAACTTGACCGCGCGCGCCTCCTCAATCTCGGCAACGCTGCGCTTGGCGCCAATCAGCTTTAATAGATGCTCGATTTCCTCGGCGCTCTTAATGTACACGGCATATGACCCCCGCCGTGCATTAACACGAGCATGGACCCCAATCTGCTCCAACAGATCGCAAAGCCCCTTGGCATATTGCTCGCCCTGCACAGCAATCTCCAAATGAAAATCGCCGCGTGGATCGGCCACGAAGCCGCCCGCGATGAGCGCGCCGCGGATATAGGCAAGTCTACAGCAAGGACGGGCAACGATATGTCGGGGTACGCCGGCGACAAGTCCTCCCCTACGTTCGAGGATACCCAGCAGAACCAAGGCCTTATCCAGGTCTGGCTGATCAGGCAAGGTGATGAGGTAGTTTCGAACCTTATGCAATACAGATTTACGGACGGTGAACTCCGTTTTGAGCTTAAGGATACGATGCGTCAGCGTGATCATCGTGCGCGCGACGGCTCCCGTCTCAGTCGCAACCGTCAAACGATACCGCCCAGAGCCGGTAAGCGAGAGCGTACCGCTCACGCGCGTGAGGGCGGCAAGCGTCGACAAGTCGCAGTATTCACATTCGGGTTCGCAGCGCGCAAGCTCGTCGCGCACCTCAGCGGTAAACGACATGCAGGCCTATGCCTTCGTGTTGGCACGCGACAGGTCGCGGTGGGAGATGCTCACATGATACTGAGCGCCTTCCAGGTAACGGGCCGTGGCCTCGGCAATGGCAACGCTGCGGTGCTGGCCGCCCGTGCAGCCGATGGCGATAGAAAGCTGCGGCTTACCCTCCGCGATATAACCGGGCATGACCGTATCGAGCAGCTGTGTCCAAGCCTTCCAAAACTCCTGCGTCTTGGGATGGTCCAGAACAAAATCGGAGACCTTTTTATCGAGACCGGTCATGGTGCGCATCTCGGGATCGTAGAACGGATTGGGCAGGAAGCGGACGTCGATCATAATATCCGCTTCGACGGGCATGCCGTGCTTAAAGCCAAACGAGAACACGTGGACATCCATAAGCTGCTGGTCGGACAGCTCGGAAAATGCCATACGCAGCTTGTTGCGCAGCGCAGAGGTGCGCAGACGGCTCGTGTCGATAATCATATCGGCTCGGTCGCGCACGCCCTGCAGCTGAAGGCGCTCGCGCTGAATGGCATCGGCCGTAGTCTCCCCCGGCTTGGCAATGGGATGACGGCGGCGATTTTCGCTGTAGCGACGAATCAGCACCTCGTCAGAAGCCTCCAGGAACACGATGTCGCAGCTCATCTCGCGCTCTTCGAGAGCGGCGACCGCATCGAGCAACTCGTCAAACAGTCCCTGGCTACGCAAATCGCAGGTGACGGCGAGATGCCTGCCCACGCCCGTATTGCTGTCTCTTATACACATCTGACG
>CABSMZ010000231.1 GCA_902478875.1 uncultured Collinsella sp. | reverse complement strand
TCGTCATGCTGAGCATCGGAGCCGGCAGCCGCAGCGGGCTGAGCGACGGCAGCGCCCACAGCATCGCCAGCGCCTTCCCCTGCAGCAGCCGCGGCAGCGACGGCCTTCTCGGCCGCGGCCTTGCGCGCCTTGGCCTCGGCGGCAGCACGGACCTTCATGGCTTTCTCGCGCGCGGCCTTCACCTCGGGCGTGATAACGCTCATGGGCTCGGCAGTCGAAACCTGGTAGAAAAAGCCCTTAAAGTCGACCTGCATGTCGGTGATGGCA
The DNA here is from genome assembly GCA_902478875.1 of uncultured Collinsella sp. Classification (GTDB taxonomy): domain Bacteria; phylum Actinomycetota; class Coriobacteriia; order Coriobacteriales; family Coriobacteriaceae; genus Collinsella. The sequence goes on along the minus strand of CABSMZ010000231.1, from coordinate 1,886 downwards.
AGCCCAAACAGGTCGTGGGCCTCATTTTCAAACGGGAATACCGCGGGGTAATACGAGCTGATGGACGGAATCTCCTGGTACTGGTCGATGCCCTCAACCACCAGGTTCTCAATCGCATAGCTGCCGTCCTGCGCAATATGCTCCTGAGCAGCACGAACGTTGATAAACGTATAGACCAAGCGATACGTACCGTCGTCGACGTTGCGCTCGGCGTGCATCTGCACAAAGCGCGCGCCGACGCCCTTGAGCGCCTGGACATGCGGCAGGAGCTCGTCAATCCCGACGGTGGTATAGATAGCCTTTTGCATTACTCGGCCTCCTTTGCAGCGGCGGTCGCGTCGCCGGCCTCCGCAGCAGCCACAAACCCGTCCTCGCCCAGCTCAACGCCGCCATCCCAGGTAGAAGCGCCGCCCACGGTAAGCGGGTCACCGCCGGCGCGCATCACGGCCTCCTTCTGGTCCAGGATGCCGCACGCCTCCACGATGGCATCGATCACCGTCTCGGGGCGAATGGCGCACCCGGGCGCGTACACGTCCACGGGAATCGCGCGGTCCACGCCGCCGATTACGTTATAGGCATCGCGGAACACGCCGCCCGAACACGCGCAGATACCGCAGGCCACCACACACTTGGGCTCGAGCATCTGGTTGTAAATCTGGCGCACGACGGGCAGATTCTGCGCGTTGACCGACCCCGTCACCAAAAAGATATCCGCATGCTTGGGGTTGCCGGTATTGACCACGCCAAAGCGCTCCGCATCGAACAGCGGCGTGAGCGAGGCCAGCACCTCGATATCGCATCCGTTGCAGCTCGAACCGTCGTAATGAATAACCCACGGCGAGCGCGACATTTTATGATCCATGGATGCCGCCTCCTAAATAAATACGTCGACGAGGATGGGCATAAGGTTGAGCAGGCCAAACACCAGCGCCACGCCCCATCCGAGCCTAAAGCAGCTGCGCCAGGTGCTGCGTGCGAAGGTGTTGTCGATCAGGACCTCGACAAAATACGTCGCGGCCATCACGACCAGGGCTACAACCCAGCTCACGGGGTTGTCCCAAACAAAGAACATGCCCACCCACATCAAAAACAGCACGGTCTCGCACCAGTGCATAAGGGTCATCTTGGCCAGCGTGCCGCCGCTCATCTCGGTGGCGACGCCCTGGACGATCTCCTGATGCGCGTGATGCGAGTACGAAAGGTCAAACGGCGACTTGCGCAGCTTGATGGTAAGCACCGCGAGCAGCGCCAGGAAAATGGGCGCACTGTACACGATGATGGGGGCCGACTGCCCCGTCACAGCGATGGAATCAAAGCTGTCGGTGGCAAGATACAGACCCACGCTCATCAGCAGAACGGCGGGCTCGTAACTCATAACCTGCAGTAACTCACGATCGGCGCCAACCTGGGCAAACGGGCTTTGCGTCGAGGCGGACGCCAGCACCACAAAGATCGCGGCGAGCGTCACCATAAAAGCGCACAGTAGCGTGTTAGAGCCCGACACAAAGATGCCGCCGCCCACGACGGTAAAGATGAGCGCGCACGCCATATAGGTATCGTCCATGGTGTTTACGCTGGCAGGGGCTTTGCGCAGCAGCTTGGCAACGTCGTAGAAAGGCTGGAGCAGGCGCGGGCCCACGCGGCCCTGCATACGGGCCGAAAGTTTGCGGTCAACGCCGTCGATCAGGCCACCAACCAAAGGCGCCAGCAGGGCAAACACCACGGTACCAATAAATATGCCCACGACGCCCGAGCCTTCAAAATACTTGCCGCGCAGCACCGAGGGCGCACTCATGGCAAGCCGCTCGGGCCCAATCCACGCGCAACACAGCAGCGCAAACAAGATAATACTGCAGCACACGACGCTACCCGCGGGACCAATACGC
>CABSMZ010000230.1 GCA_902478875.1 uncultured Collinsella sp. | reverse complement strand
CTCCGTCGTCGGCAGCGTCAGATGTGTATAAGAGACAGCATCTAAGGAGGGATCATGGTCAACTTCACTATCCTGCAGGTCGTCCTTTTGACCCTGCTTGCCTTCATCAAGCACGTGGACTACTACGGCATCCCGATGATCTTCGTCAACTATGCCGTCTTCTGGGGCCTTATCACCGGCGTCGTCATGGGCGACTGGCAGACCGGCCTCGTCATCGGCGGCACCATCCAGCTCATGCAGCTCGGCGTCGCGGGCTTCGGCGGCTCGTCGATTCCCGACTACGGCACGATGGCCATCATCGCCACCGCCTACGGCGTGACCCTGGGCTCCGACACGGGCCTCGCCATCGGCCTGCCGGTCGGCATGCTCGGCATCCAGCTCGACGTCGTCGTCAAGATCCTCAACGGCTTTGTCGTCGAGAAGTCCCAGAAGTTCTGCAACGAGGGTAAGTTCAATCAGATGAACGCCATCCTGTGGGTCTGCCCCGCGCTCTTCGGCCTGTGCGCCGCCCTGCCCGTCTTTGTCTCCGTGACGCTCGGCCAGCCCGCCGTCAACTGGCTCCTCGAGGTTATGCCCCAGTGGTTCCTCTCCGGCCTCACCCTCGCCGGCAAGATGCTCCCGGCCATCGGTATCGCCATGCTGCTCCGCTACATGCCAACCGCCAAGTACTTCCAGTACCTGCTCGCCGGTTTCTTCCTCTCGGCCTTCCTGAACGTGCCCATCATCGGTGCCGCCATCGTCGGCGTTGCCCTTGCGATCGCGTTCTATCAGCGTGCCGAGAAGGACGCCGAGCTCACCGCCCACGCTTCCGCAGACGCCTTCATCGGAGAGGATGAGTAACCATGGAAAACGAGAACATCACCGCCGTCGCCGAGGGCAAGCCCTCCGGCTACAAGGTCACCAAGAAGGACCTGCGCAACGCGAACTGGCGCTGGCTCATGAGCGTGTGCACCTTCAACTACCAGACCCAGCAGGGCGCCTCAGTCGCCTACGCCCTCTCGCCGGTCCTGAGGAAGATCTACACGAACGACGAGGACTATAAGCAAGCGCTCAACAACCACTTCCGCTACTACAACACCCAGCCTTGGCTCGCCGCCATCATCCTCGGCGCCTGCGTGGCCATGGAGGAGCGTGACGGCCTCGCGGCGGCGGACGCCGTCCAAGACCTGAAGATCGGCACCATGGGACCGCTCGCCGGCGTCGGCGACTCCCTGCTCATGACCATGATCCCGACCATCATGGGCTCCATCGCCGCCTACATGGCCATCGAGGGCAACCCCGTGGGAGCCGGCATCTGGTTCGCGCTCATCCTGGCCATCTTCTGGGTCCGCATGCACGCTCTCGAGTTCGGCTACAAGCAGGGTGTGAAGCTCGTCACCGACTTCAGCGAGAAGCTTCCCAACCTCACTGCCGCCGCCTCCGTGCTCGGCCTCACCGTGGTCGGCTGCCTCATCGCCTCGGTCATCGGCGTCACCTGCCCGATTAGCTTCAGCTTCGGCGACGTCTCGATGGAGATTCAGCCGCTGCTCGACAAGATCCTGCCTGCCATGATCCCCGCCGCCATCACGGGAAGCGCGTATTACCTTCTTACCAAGAAGAACGCGAGCATGACGGCCCTCATCCTCGTGGTGATCGTCCTCGCGATGGTCGCCTCCGCCGCCGGCATCCTCGCCTAGCTTCGACCCAAGAGATTGGTGAATCAATGAGAAAGATTGTTGTGGCGAGCCATTCCCTTCTCGCCCAGGGCTTCAAGGACACCCTCGAGTTCCTTACGGGTAAGGGCGACGCCGTCAACGCCGTGTGCGCCTACGTGAACGACAACGGCGAGGGGCTCGACGCGGCGGTCGAGGCGGCTCTTTCGGGCACTGACGAGGTCGTCGTCCTCACCGACGCGTACGGCGGCAGCGTGAACCAGCGCTTTTCCCGCTTCGCCTCCGACCGGATCCACGTGATCGCGGGTGTCAACCTCCCGCTCGCCATGACGGTCGCGCTCGCGCGCCCCGACGAGAAACTCGACTTCGACGCCCTCGTCGACGAGGCGCGCCAGCAGATCGTCTACGTGAACGGTGCCAGTTCCGCCGAGTGCGACGACGACGAATAGAGGAGGTCGACGATGAGAGAGTTCCTTAAGGACGTGTGGATGCACGGCGGTGAGGCTGTCTCTTATACACAT
>CABSMZ010000229.1 GCA_902478875.1 uncultured Collinsella sp. | reverse complement strand
CGGTCTCGTGGGCTCGGAGATGTGTATAAGAGACAGCGCTTGGAGATGTCGGCCAGCGCTGCCGTCTCCTGCTCGCGGAAGGCCGCCTCGCCGCACTTGACGATAAAGTCGGCGCAGGGCATGCCCAGGCGCTCCTCGAGGGCGCGATCGAGGTCGATGTGCTCGCGGCCCGTGAGCTGAGCGATCTGCTCGCCCACGCGGGTCTTGCCCGAGCCCGGCATGCCAATCAGGGCGATGTTCTGCTCATGGCGCGACAGGCGCTCCGTTACGTCCAGGATGCGCTCGCGCGGGGTGGCTTGGCCGGTATAGCGCTCGACGGCCTGTGCCGCTTGGGCCACGAGCATCAGCAGGCCGCCGATGCAAGAGATACCGCGGCGCTCGGCCTCGAGCATCAGGCCCGTGCGGGCGGGGTTGTAGACAATGTCGATAACGCCTTCGAGCGCATCGAGCCCTTCGAGCGTGCAAGGCGCGTCGGGGCAGTGGGGGAACATGCCGGCGGGCGTGCAGTTGACGAGTAACGTTGCATCGGACTGCTGGGAGATGTTGTCGTAATTGACCTCGCTCGTGCGGCCGACGGGCACGACGATGGCGCCCAGGTCTCCCAGCACCATACTTGCCGTGGTACCGGCGCCGCCGGTGGCTCCGAGCACGAGAGCCTTCTTGCCGGCGACCTCAACCCCCAGCTCCTCGACCAGGCATTGAAAACCAAAGTAGTCGGTGTTGTCGCCGCGCAGGCGGCCGTCGGGCAGGCGCGTGATGGTGTTGACGTTGCCCATGCGTTCGGCCAGCGGACTCAGCTCGTCAAGATATTCCATGACGGCGCGCTTGTAGGGGATGGTCACGTTGGTGCCCTCCCACTCGTCGCCCGTCATAAAGGCCGCGAGGTCCTCGGGCTCGCGCTCAAAACGCACGTACTCAAGCTCCGCCAGCTCTTTGTAGATGGTCGGGGTGTAGCTGTGGCCCAGCACGCGGCCCAGTACGCCGTAGGGGCGGGTTGCGGCGGTATCGGTCATCTAGAGCACCTCCGTGTAGCTGCCAAAGTAGGTGAAGCTCTCGCACACGTCGTCAATCGAGTCGAGCAGGTCGTCGAGCGCCTTGCTGCCAAAGGGGCAGTCCAGATCAAAGTAGAACATAAACTCAAAGTCGCGACCGGGGATGGGGCGGCTCTCCAGCTTGATGAGGTTGATGTTGAGCGCATAGAAGCGCTCGAGTACGCGATAAAGGGCGCCCGGTTCGTTGGCCGTGGTGATCATGAGCGAGGTACGGTTGGCGCCGGGGTAGACGCGCGGCTCGCGGCTGATGACGACAAAGCGCGTGTAGTTGTTGTCCGAGTCTTGGATATTGGGCTCCAGCACCTCGAGGCCATACAGCGTGGCACAGCTGCGCGAGGCGATGGCGGCGACGTCGGTGCGCTTGGAGTTGGCGACCATCTCGGCCGACATGGCCGTGTTTGGGTACTTGGTGGCGTGCAGGTCGTGGGACTCGATAAAGCCGGCACACTGGGCAATGGCTTGGCCGTGGCTGTAGACCTCGCGCACGTCGGCGAGCTTGGTGCCGGGCTTGACGAGCAAGTTGTGGTCGATCTTGAGGCGAAGCGAGCGCACGATGTGGAAGTCGAACTGGGCGAGCAGGTCGTAGACGGCGTTGACCGAGCCGGCGGTGGAGTTTTCGATGGGCAGTACGCCAAATTCGCAGAAGCCGTCGCGTACAGCGCGCATGACACCTTCGAAGGTCTCGAAGAACGCGATATCGGGTACGTCGAAGAGCTTACACGCGGCGATTTGACTGTAAGCACCCTCAACGCCCTGGCAAGCGACGGTGGCAGTTTGAGGGAAGGGCGTGTCGGAGGCTGCAGCCGTCGCGTGGGCCTTTTGCGAGACAGTGATGCCCTTGAGCTCGTTGATGTAGCGCTGCTGCTCGGCCTTGCTCATGCTCATGAGGAGACGGAACAGGGTGATGGTCTGCGCCTCGTAGCGCTCGGGCGCGCGGCTGGCGAGGTTGTTGAGCTTGGAGCGCTCACGGGCGGGGTCGAAGACGGCCTTGCCCATCTCGATTTTTGACCTGGCGACCTCGGTGGCAATGTCCATGCGCTCGACAAAGCTGTTGAGGAGCGTGGTGTCGATGCCATCGATGGCCTGGCGGATGCTGTCTCTTATACACATCTGACGCTGCCGAC
>CABSMZ010000228.1 GCA_902478875.1 uncultured Collinsella sp. | reverse complement strand
AGCGCTGCTGCACGAGCTTTCGCCCATCGATTCTTCTGAGCCCGAGCTCATGGATCCGCTCGCTGCCGATTCCACGCGTATCTTCGATACCGTGGTCGCTGCCTATCTGCTGGATTCCGATCGCTCCGAGTTCGATGAGGCATATCTGGCCGATACCTATCTGCAGATGGCGTTGCCTGCGGCGCGCGGTGCAGAGGGTGCTGGTGAGGACGCTCCGGCGCCTGCCGCCCGTACTGCGGCTCTGACGCTGGCGCTCGTGGCGCCGTTGCGCGAGTGCATGGCCCGTGAGAACGCCGCCAACGTGTTCGATGGCATCGAGATGCCGCTCGTTCCGGTACTTGCCAAGATGGAGCGCGCGGGCATGCTCGTGGACCCCGACCGCCTGCACAGTCTGTCCGAGGGTCTGGCGACCCAGATCACCGAGGTCGAACGAAGCATTCGCGACCTTGCCGGTGACGAGACCTTTAACATCGGCAGCCCCATGCAACTTTCGCATGTGCTCTTTGATGTGATGGGCCTTCCGACCAAGGGTCTCAAAAAGACCAAGCGCGGTTACTATTCGACCAATGCCAAGGTACTGAGTGATCTTGCCCGTGACCACGAGATTGTTCGTTTGATCTTAGACTGGCGCGAGAAGTCCAAGATCAAGTCAACCTATCTGGACACGTTGGGCCCGCTGCGCCGCGGTGACGGTCGTGTGCACACCACGTACAACCAGACCATCACCGCGACGGGGCGTCTGTCTTCGAGCGACCCTAATCTGCAAAACATTCCGACGCGCTCGGAGCTGGGGCGTACCGTCAAGACGGCGTTTTCGGCAGGCGAGGGAAGCGTCTTTTTGGCGGTGGACTACTCGCAGATCGAGCTGCGTCTGCTGGCACATCTCTCGGGTGACGAGCACTTGGTGCGCGCCTTTAACGAGGGCGAGGACTTCCATGCCGAGACGGCGGCGCGCGTGTTTGGTGTGCCGGTGTCCGAGGTAACGCCCGACCTGCGCAGTCGCGCCAAGGCCGTGAACTTTGGCATCGTGTATGGCCAGCAGGCCTACGGCCTGTCGCAGTCGCTGCATATCTCGATGGCCGAGGCGCGCGACATGATCGACCGCTACTACGAGGCCTACCCGGGCGTGCGTACGTTCCTCGACAACGTGGTGGCACGCGCCAAGCAGACGGGCTACGCCGAGACCATGTACGGCCGCCGTCGTCATATTCCGGAGCTCAAGGCCAAAAACCCGCAACTCCGCGGCTTTGGCGAGCGCACGGCCATGAACCATCCCATGCAGGGCACCGCAGCAGACATCATCAAGATCGCCATGGTCCGCGTAAGTCGTCGCCTGGAAGAAGAAGGCTTTGCCGCCCACATGATCTTGCAGGTACACGACGAACTGGACTTTGAGTGCCCCGTCGACGAAGTCGAGCGCCTAACCACCATGGTCCGCGACGTCATGGAACACGTAGCAGACCTCCGCGTCCCCCTAATCGCCGAAGCTTCGACTGGAGTGACCTGGGCAGACGCCAAGTAAGGGCACGACCACAATTCCAAAGAAACCAAAACCAGAAGGACGCCCCTCATCAACAAGGAGCGTCCTTCGTTCAATTAAATTCAGCCTAAGTATCTAGACACTCAAGACGCCATCTTGGCGGCAGGTAAGTAAACCTAGGGCCTGGCCGGGCGGCACGGGTTAACTTTTCGTAGATTCCGCACGCAAAGAAAGCCACTTAATGTGGCTTTCGTCTTGCGCAGGACCTGACCGAGCGAAAAGTTAACCCGTGCCGCCCGGCCAGGCCCAACGAGCCACGTTAACGAGCCGCCAGGATGGCGTCGATGAGCGTCAGTACGCCCCCGTCGTTGTTGCTCGGAATGCGCCACTTGGCGTGCGCGTTCATGTGCTCCTCGGCATTGTCCACGATAAAGCTGTGACCGACGCGCTCCAGCATGGGGATGTCGTTGTAGGTGTCGCCCACGGCGGCGGCGTCGGCGATATCGATGCCCAGGTGTTCGCACAGGTGCGCGACGCCGGCGCCCTTGTCGACGCCCAGGTTCATAAAGTCGATCCACTCGCGCCCGGCGTTGGTGACGTAGAGCTTGTCCGAGAACTCGGGGCTATAGGTCTCGCGGAAAGCGGGCTCGGCGTCGTAGCCCTGTCTCTTCTACACATCTCCCAGCCCACGAGACCGTACTAGA
>CABSMZ010000227.1 GCA_902478875.1 uncultured Collinsella sp. | reverse complement strand
GAGATCTAGTACGGTCTCGTGGGCTCGGAGATGTGTATAAGAGACAGTTCTGGTACCATGGTCAAACTTTACTGTAGCAAAGCGTGACGTGGGCTTTTGTACCCCGTCAGCGGAAATGGGGTTTCATGGCACAGGAAGCAACCACCAACGAGCAAAAGAAATTCAAGGTCCCGCGCATTCCGGGCGACATCATGATCTATCCGATGATCGTCGGTCTTTTGCTCAACACCTTCTGCCCGCAGGTTTTTGAGATCGGCGGCTTCTTTACGGCTGCCTGCCGCGGTGGCTCCAATACCATCGTCGCCGCGATCCTGCTGTTTGTGGGCGCCGGCATCAGCTTCAAGTCCACGCCGGGCGCCATCAAGACCGGCATCGTCGTGCTGATTCCCAAGCTGGTCGTCGCAGCGGCTCTCGGCCTGGGCGTGGCATATTTCTTTAACGATAACTTCCTGGGTCTGAGCTCCGTGTCTATCATCGGCGGCATTACGTTTTGCAACATGGCGCTCTATACGGGCATCATGGGCGAGTTCGGCGATGAGTCCGAGCAGGGCGCCGTCGGTATCCTGTTCTTTACGGCCGGCCCCGCCGTCACGATGATCATCCTTGGTGTTTCGGGCCTTGCCAACATCCCTGTCGGTACTATCATCGGCTCCATTTTACCGCTCGTTATCGGCATGGTTCTGGGCAACCTGTTCCCGTTTATCAAGAACCTGCTAGTTCCCGGTGCCAACCCTGCGATTGCCGTCATCGGATTTCAGCTTGGCGCGTCCATGAGCCTGTCGAGCTTTATCACCGGTGGTATTTCCGGCATCTTGCTGGGCCTTGTCACGCTGTTTGTCGTCGGTCCCATCACCTTTGCGTTCGAGCGCCTGTGCGGTGGTAACGGCAAGGCTGCCGTGGCTTGTTCCACCATCGCCGGCACGGCTATGACCACGCCGGTTGCTCTCGCCGAGGTCGCGCCGCGCTACGCCGAGCTTGCGCCCACCGCGTACGCCCAGATCGCCACTGCCGTTATCATCACGGCAATCATGGCTCCGATTCTGACCGGCTGGGTCGACAAGAAGTTCTGCCAGGGCAAGGAGGACCTGTCGCCTGCCGGTGTCGAGGCCATCGAGGAGGCTGTCGCGACCGACATCGACGGCGAGTAACGGCCGTTACCGATAATTGATTCCGGCGTGCAATTCGCGCCGTCCGAGCGCCCGAACAGAAACTGTTTTGCAGTGATGTTCGGGCGCTTTGCTATGATTCCCTTTACCCCTGCGGAGTAAAGGGGTGTTTATTGCCTGATTCGAATTGGGCGATTCTGACCATTCGGATATTGAAGGGATGGCGTCTAGTGGTTAAGGCACTCAAGATTGAGATATTCCTGCTATGCATGATTGTTCTTATCGGGCTTGCCGCGCGAAGTCGTCGCTCTTTGTTCTCGAGCACCCTGCAGCTATTGTTTAGCATGCTTGGCTACACCTCTGCCGCGTACATATTATTCGATATGATCTGGACGCTTTCGGATGGTGCGGACGGCACGTTGGGTATTGCTGCCAACTGGATTTCCAACGCGGTTTCGTTTTCGCTCTTTGCCATCGCGTGTCTCATTTGGTTTATCTATTCCGAGACGATGCAGGGCTCTCGCCTTGTGACCTCGCGCTATAGGGTGGTGCTTGTAACGTTGCCTACGGCTCTGGTGGTCGTGCTGGCTTTTACCAGTTACTGGACGCACGCCTTGTTCTATATCGATTCGCAGGGCGTGTATCGTCGCGGCTTTGCCTATATGATCCAGCCCATTGTCAGCTACTGTTACGTTATACATACGTCCCTGCATGCGTTTGTGCAATCTCGTAGGGTCGAGAGCCTGCAGACGAAGGCTATCTATCGAACCTTGGCATTTTTCGCCATTCCGGCCCTGGTGGGCGGTACCTTTCAGATCGTATACTCGGTGCCTGGCCTTTGTGTCGGCATAATGATTAGCATGTTGCTGCTCTATATCATCTGCCAGGAGCAACTGATCTCGACTGACCCGTTGACTGGACTCAACAACCGCAACCGTTTTGAGACCTATATGCTGTCGCTCTTTTCAAATGTGGATCAGGCCGAAGATGTATATCTGCTTATGATGGACGCTGACGGCTTTAAGCAGATTAACGATCGCTATGGACATGTGGAGGGCTGTCTCTTATACACATCTCCGAGCCCACGAGACCGTAC
>CABSMZ010000226.1 GCA_902478875.1 uncultured Collinsella sp. | reverse complement strand
CGTCGGCAGCTCAGATGTGTATAAGAGACAGATCTTGCTCATTAGGAATCTTGTCCTCGGCGTACAGATTGAACTGAAAAAGATCAAGATTATAGAAGCTTTGCGGCGTCTGAATCAGACCGACTTTAAGGTCCTCATTGAGTTCGTCCTCGGAACGATAACGCCATGCGCCGGTCGCGCCATCCTGAATATAGCGAGGCAGCAAGAAATAGGGCACGGTATCTACGAGAAAGCTGCTGCGCGGAATCATGTCGGCATCGAACGTCGCAATCAGCGGTGAAGTCGTGTGCCTTAGCGCGTTGTTGAGGTTACCCGATTTGGCATACTTGTTATCCTCACAGGGGATATAACCAATCCCAAGTTCAGCCGCAAGGGAAGCGACCTCTTTGCGGCAGCCATCGTCAGCAAAATAGACGTGCACCCGAGAACGATCGGGATAGTCCATGTAGGTACAGGCGTTCGCCGTCTTGAACAACACGTCAGTCGGCTCGTTGTGCGTAGCGATTACCACGTCAACGTCGGGATAGTCTTCGGGCAAGATTTTCGGCATAACGAGATGTCCGCTGTCGGCCTTGACCTTGCGGTAGTAAAGTTCGAAGGTCGTAAACGCGGTTACTGCCTCAGCGATGAGCAGCAAGATCGCAAAAATCATCTGGGGAATCCCCTGATCAAACGGCAGGGTGAACAGAAGACGCCATAGCAGATAGATGACCATAAGGACTGCAGTGACGATAAAGGTCGTCACATCGCGCTTCCGTGCCCCCTGTTTTTCCACCACGCTTTTCTTGGCTTTCTTAAGCTCATGAACGCTCACGGAATCATCCCCCTATTCAAAGACCCATGACTGCTGGATACGGTAGTTAGCAAAGAACAATGCCGTATCAACAAACGGTTTGATGATAAAGACCGGTATGGGCAGTGCAACGGAAATCAAGAGGACGAGAGCTGCGCTCGCCAACATACAAGCTGCGCACAGGGCGATATAGCGGCAAAGGCTCCGAGAACAGCTGGAATTATCCGCTTTGAAGACGATATTTCGATTCAGCATATAGTTGACAAATGCCGAGACGACCCGCGCAACGACGGTTGCCCACACGATGGCTGCGCTGGTCGCGACACCATGCGACCATAGGAGTACGAGCGCAGAGAACAGTGCCCAATCCAACAACGATGTGCAGAGCGAAGAGAGCGTGTAGCGCGCAAACGCAGAGAATAAGACACCGAGCACGCGAAGCGAATCAACAACGGGACGGAAATGTGATGCCCCGTTGTCACCCTCGTAGACCGTGGTAATGGGAACCTCGAAGATGCCACCCGCACGCCGCGCCAGCACAAGCATCTCTGTCTCGAACTCATATCCGTCTCGCACCACAGCGAGCATACGGCGCATAAGCGACGCCGGAAGGCCACGTAAGCCCGTCTGCGTATCACTCACATCGACACCGCAGAGCACGCGCATGGCCCCAAGCATAAAATTGTTACCGAGCTTACTGCGCGCAGGAACGCCATTACCGTCGAATCGGCGACAGCCAAGCACCAACGAGTCCTGGTGCAGACCGAGTTCGCGCGCAACGGCGCGGATATCGGCAGGCAAATGCTGACCATCGGCATCTGCCGTGACGGCCCCCGCAACAGTCGGGACCTGTTCCAAGAGATAAGAAAAGGCAGTCTTGAGAGCCGCACCTTTGCCGCGGTTGAGCCCGTGGACAAGAACCGTAGCACCAAGCGCGCGGGCGCGGTCAAACACCACAGAACAGGACGCGCTGCTCCCGTCATCCACCACAACGATCGGTCCCGGCCATCCGAGCACGAGCTCCTCAAGTTGTGCGGCCAGCCGACCACTCGGCTCATACGCGGGAATCACCAAAGCTATCCTATTGTCGATATCTGCCATGATCAAATGGATTCTCCAACATAATGAATCGATTTGCGGACGTCGATTATAACGAAATTGCCTAGCGGTTAAAACAAAAGCCCGAGTGTCGCTGGGACACCCGGGCTCGTGGAAAGGGGTTAATCCTTATTCGGACTTAGGCGGAAACTGCGGCGGAAGCAGTGTTGGTCTCGTCCTCGTCCGTCCAAGCAAACTTAGGCATGGGACGGAAAATCTGGAAGAGCATCGCAACCAGCAGCACAATGGCCACAACCGTCCAGACACCAAACTGTCCAAGAACTGTCTCTTATACACATCTCCGAGCCCACGAGACCGTACTAGATCTC
>CABSMZ010000225.1 GCA_902478875.1 uncultured Collinsella sp. | reverse complement strand
TCCATGTTGTTGAATAGGTTGAAGCCCTGGAACACCATGCCGATGTCCTCACGCAGTTTGTTAATGTTGCAGCGCTCGGCCGTAAGATCCTGGCCGTGGAACCAGATGTGGCCCGCGTCCGGAGTCTCGAGCAGGTTGAGGCAGCGCAGGAAGGTCGACTTGCCCGAGCCCGAGGTGCCGATAATGGTGACGACCTCGCCGGGATTGATGGACAGATCGATGCCCTTGAGCACCTCGAGTGAGCCAAAGCTCTTGCGCAGGCCCTCGACGCGGATGAGCGGCTCATTGGTCTGTGCGGCGGCCGCAACGCCGGTAGTGGCGGTATCTGCCATGATGATTCTCCTCGTCTTGAGCCTAGTTGGAGCTGGGCAGCGTGGCAGGGGCCTCGGCGCCGAGCTTTTTGCCAAAGGCTTCGAGCAGGCGGCTCGCCACGAGCGTCAGGATCAGGTAGACCACGAGCGCCACGCAGTAGACCTCCATCTGGCGGTAGTACACGCCGGCGACGGTGGTGGTGGCGTACATGAGGTCAAACACGCCGATGACCGAAAGCACCGACGAGTCCTTGATGTTGATGATGAGCTCGTTGGTGAGCGCCGGGATCGCGTTTTTAATGCCCTGGGGGAACACGACCTTGCGCATGGCCTGCCACTGCGACAGACCCAGCGAGCGCGCCGCCTCGGCCTGACCGGGGTCGATCGACTCGATGCCGCCGCGCAGGACCTCCATCATGTAGGCGGTAGAGTTGAGCGAAATGGTGACGAGGCCCGCGGTAAAGGTGCTCCAGATCTGGTTGGCCTGGGCGGTCTCGAAGCCCATGCCGCGCAGAACGGTAAAGCCCGCGTAATAGATGAGCAGACCCTGGACCATCATGGGCGTGCCGCGCACGACGGTGGAATAGACGGTCGCAAACCCGCGGCCAATGCTCTTAAAGAAACGCACCAGGTCGTTGTCGACGCGGTCGAAGGTCTGGGTGCGCAAGAACACAAAGAGCAGCGCCAAGAAGAAGGCGATGACGGTGCCGAAGGTGGCAAGCGCGATGGTGATCTCGATGCCGCGGATAAAGAAGTCGCCGCTCTTGTAGGTCATGTAGACCAAGCTCGACAGAAAGTCGCTGGGGTTGGAGTCCGAGACAATGCTCACCTGCACCAGGTCGATAAACGACATGACGCAGCGGTCGATAAAGAAGATCGCCGCGATGGCAACCACGACATAGCTGCCCAGGCGCGCGCCGCGACGGCAACGCTCGGATGCAAACGGCGACTTTTGGCGATAGTCGTTCCAATGCATGAGCTTGGTGACGAGCGCTGCCGCCGATACGACAATCCAGGCCCACAGAATCGCCCAGAGGCAGTCCTGGAACACGCCCGTGGGCGCCAAGAAGCTCAGCGGCGTGGGGTTGCGCTGGCTAAATGCCAGGCCGAGCGCCGCGATAACGCTCGTGCCCAGATACACATAACGGTGGTCGGCCTTGATAAAGGAGGCCAGACGATTGACGGTTTTCATGCTGCCTCCCTATGCCGGCTGACGGTCGAGGCACGCGTCCCACATTTGGTCGCGCTCCTCTTGGCTGACGCCCTTGAGCGTCTTATCGATAAGTTTGAGCAGCTTGTCCGAGCCCTTGCGGCAGCCGACGTTTGTCGTAACCTCCTGCTTAAAGCCCTCGCCCTCCGCAAAGCGAATGGGCACGATGCCCGGGTTTTGGGCCATATAGCCCTTCTCGTTTTCGGTGTTGTAGGTCACGGCGTCACAAGTGCCCTGCAGCAGGTTCGAGAACACCGTGGGTACCGAATCGACCGGATTTTTGTGGACGACGCCCGGGATCTCGTCGATGACGGTATCGAGCATGGTGTCCTTTTGGCCGAGCACCGTGGCACCACTGAAATCGCTGAGCTTGGTGGCGTTCTGGTAGGGCGAGCCCTCTTTTACGAACAGGCCAAAGTAGCCAATGAAGTACGGGTCGGAAAAGCCGACGGATTCCTCGCGCTCGGGCGTGGCACTCATGCCGGCGATGATGAGGTCGATCTGGCCGTTGTTAAGCGAATCGATGAGGCCCGAGAAGCTCTGCTTGACGGCAACGGGCTCACCGCCAAGGGCCTTGCAGACGATCTTGGCGATCTGCACGTCGTAGCCGTCGGCATAGGCTCCCTGCACGTTGTCGATGGGAATGGTGAACTCGCTGGCCTCGGAAACCTGCCAGTTGTACGGGGCGTAGGCCGCCTCCATGCCAATGCGGATCT
>CABSMZ010000224.1 GCA_902478875.1 uncultured Collinsella sp. | reverse complement strand
GCATCTACCTGGAAGGCCCCTTCTTTACCATGAAGCACGTGGGTGCGCAGAACCCCGCTTACCTGATCGATCCCTCCGAGGAGGTCTTCGATCAGTGGCAGGAGGCTGCGGGTGGTCGCATCGTTAAGAGCGCCATGGCGGCCGAGCGCGACGGTGCCGCTGCTTATGCGGCTGCTCTGAATGCCAAGGGTGTGGTGACCAGCATCGGTCACTCCGACGCCACCTACGATGAGTGCATCGCCGCCATCAACGCCGGTGCCAGCTGCTTTACGCATACCTATAACGGCCAGCGCGGGCTGCATCACCGTGAGCCCGGTGTCGTGGGTGCCGCCATGTCCACGCCCGAGACCTACGCCGAGATCATTTGTGACGGCAAACACGTGAACCCTGCCGCCATCAAGGCGCTGCTGCAGGCAAAAGGCTGGCAGCACACGGTGCTCATCACCGACTGCCTTGGCTGCGGCGGCATGCCCGAGGGCAGCTACACCAGCGGCGGCATGGACGTCATCATGAAGGACAACCTGTGCTGGCTCGCCGACGGCAAGAGCATTGCCGGCTCGGTGCTCACGCTTGCCCAGGGCGTCAAGAACATTGTCGATTGGGGCATCGCCAGCGCCGATATCGCCATTCGCATGGCTACCGAGGTGCCGGCTCGCTCTGCACACATCGAGGATAAGTGCGGCAGCATCATGCCGGGTCGCGACGCCGACTTTGTCGTGTTCGACCATGAGCTTACCCTCGTCGAGACGTATGTTGGCGGCCAGAGCGTCGGCAACGCCTTTACCGAGTAACGATAGAAAAAGACGGCGGGCCCGAATCTGCTCGGACCCGCCGTATGGGTTAAACGCTCAAAAGCACCTTCACAGTTACAGCTTGTTAGCGATCTTCTTTGCCGTGCGCTTGACGCCGGCCACCAGGCCTCCTGCAGGATGCTCCTTCTCGTATGCTAGGCGCTTCTCGCGCTTGGCGTACTCTTCGACGATGATGTCGCCATACTCGTCTTCGATCTTGTCGAAGAAGTCGACGGCGCCCTTAATTTCCTCAGCGGTCGGGTGTCCCTTTTGGACACCGCCGGTGAGTTTGAACGGCCCCCACGTATCAAAGCCGGGGCAGCCGTAGACACCCATAAAGATGGCCTGCCTCATGCGGCAGATGCCATCGATATCCTTGCCGTACCACTTGTTTTTGCCACCGTAGGTCATAAGGCCAAACACCTTGTCCTGCGGCTGCAGCACGTTCGTGAGCACGCGTGCCATGTCCTTGTCGATCTCGGAGTAATAGATGCCCGTGGCGACACCGATCAGATGATATTCGTGCAGGTTGGGATACTCGTTTTTACCGAGCGTCTTCACATCGAGGGTATCGATCTCGGGGTGTGCCTCGACGATGGCGTCCACGAGCTTTTTCGTATTGCCGTGATGGCGCGAGGCGTAGAGGATGATGGTTCGCATAAGAAGGCCTTTCAGCTGTAATTGCATCAATGTCTGTATGGTACCCCGTTGCATGGCTGGGAAACCGGACGCATCGATGAACGTGCGGGTTTGTCCTTTGGCCAGGGCCGAGACGGGTTCTTGCGAGCAAAAAGCAGTTGTTCGAAAGGATGGACAATGGAATACGCTCTCTCCAACGATTCGATTTCTATCAAGGTCTCCACGGCCGGTGGTTCGTTTACCTCGATTGAGGCTGGAGGTCGCGAGTACTTGTGGCAGGGCGATCCCGCCGTGTGGTCCGGCCAGGCACCGATTTGCTTCCCGATTTGCGGAGGTTTGCGCGATAACAGCGCCATGACGTTTGCCGGACATCATGTGAAGCTCGCCCGCCACGGCTTTGCGCGCAAGCAAGAGTGGAAACTGTTGAGCCAAAGCGCAAACGAGCTGGCGATGTGCCTGGCATCCGAGGATAACGCTGCATTGCTGAGCGATTATCCGTATCCGTTTAAGCTTGTCGCCCGCTATACGCTCGAGGACGCCGCCGTGCGTGTCGCCTACGAGGTGACCAACGAGGGCACCGAGGACATGCCGTTCTTTATTGGCGGTCATCCCGGCTTTAGGTGCCCGCTCGATGAGGGCGAGGCCTATACGGACTACGAGTTGCGCTTTGAGAAGGACGAGGCTGCGGAGCTCTGCACCGCTGTCCCTTCGACTGGCTTGATTGATGTGGACAGGCGCTCCAAGAACCCCATGGTGGGAAAGACACTGCCTCTGTCGCATGAGCTCTTCGATTTTGCGGAGACCATCTTTGA
>CABSMZ010000223.1 GCA_902478875.1 uncultured Collinsella sp. | reverse complement strand
CGCGAGGCCATGACCGCGGTGCTGCCCAAGCTGAGCGCCCAGGCTATCGCCAACGACGGCGAGCGCAACGTTGCCGTTATCGGCGGCGGCCCGGCCGGCCTGGCGACGGCGTTCTTCCTGACGCGCGCCGGCGTGCCCGTCACTATCTTCGAGGCCCGCGACTCTCTCGGCGGCGTGGTCCGTCACGTGATCCCCGAGTTCCGTATCGCGAGCGACGATATCTCCCACGATGCCGAGCTCTGTCTGGCCTTTGGCGCCAAGGTGCAGCTCAACGCCCGCGTGAATTCCATCGACGAGCTCAAGGCCCAGGGCTTCACCGACGTGGTCGTGGCCACCGGCGCCTGGATGCCCGGCTCTGCAGGCTTGGGCGAGGGTGCCGAGCTCGACGTGCTGGAGTTCCTCGAGACCGCCAAGAAGGGCGAGAAGCTCGAGCTGGGCGAGGACGTCGTAGTCATTGGCGCCGGCAACACCGCCATGGATGCGGCCCGCGTGGCCAAGCGCCTGGCTGGTGTGAAGAACGTGCGCCTGGTGTATCGCCGCACCAAGAAGCAGATGCCTGCCGACGAGGAAGAGCTCGATCTTGCTCTTGCCGACGGCGTTGAGTTCTGCGAGCTACTGGCGCCCAAGGCACTTAACGGCGCCGTGCTGACCTGCGATGTTATGGAGCTCGGCGAGCCGGATGCAAGCGGCCGTCGCAGCCCCGTCGCCACGGGCGAGACCGTCGAGCTTTCCGCCACCACGGTGATCTGCGCCGTGGGCGAGGGTATCGATGCTAGCCTGTACGACGCCGCGGGCGTCGAGCACGACCGTCGCGGCCGTCTTGCCGCCACCTCCACCGGCGTCGAGGGCGTCTGGGCTGCCGGTGACTGCCGCCGCGGTCCCGCTACCGTGGTCGAGGCTATCGCCGACGCCGCCGAGGTCGCCCGTGCCATTGCCGGCGTGGACTTTAACAAGTACGCCGACTGCAACGAGCAGGCCGGCCGCGAGGACACCTGCTACGAGCGCAAGGGATCGCTGTGCCGCGACAAGCGCAACTGCACCAAGACCCGCTGCCTGGGCTGCGGCTCGGTATGCGAGGTCTGCTGCGACGTGTGCCCCAACCGCGCCAACGTGGCAATTAAGGTGCCGGGCCTGGCCAAGCATCAGGTCGTCCACGTCGACGGTATGTGCAACGAGTGCGGCAACTGCGCCGTGTTCTGCCCCTACCAGGAGGGCCGTCCCTACAAGGACAAGCTCACCCTGTTCTGGAGCGAGGAGGACATGGAGAATTCCGAGAACGAGGGCTTCCTGGCCGTGGACGAGGACCACTTTAAGGTCCGCGTCGCCGGCACGGTCCGCACCGTCTCGGTCGATGCCGTCAACACCGGTCTGCCCGAGGCCGTCCGCCTGACCATCAAGGCCGTGCGCGACAGCTATCCGTATCTCCTTAAGAAATAGGCGAGTCTCTTATGGCCAAATCCATTCAACATAACGTGGCCTACGTTGCCTGCGGAAGCGGTTGCGCCTCCGCAGGCGGCGACGCCCGCTGCAGCGAAGGCTGCATTGGCTGTGGCGCCTGCGTTACGGCCTGCCCCCACGGTGCCATCGCGCTGGTCGACGGCGTCGCCCGCGTGGACCGCTCCAAGTGCACGGGCTGTGGCCTGTGCGGCATGGCGTGCCCGCAGCGCGTGATTGCCTTCGTTCCCGGCTACCAGAACATCCTGGTGCGCTGCAACAACACGGATAAGGGCGCCATTGCGCGCAAGATCTGCGACACGAGCTGCATCGGTTGCGGCATGTGCGCTAAAAAGTGCCCCGCCGGCGCTATCCGCATCGAGGACAACTGCGCCCATATCGACGGCGCGGACTGCCTGTCGTGCGGCATGTGCGCCGTCGTCTGCCCGCATGGCGCTATCCACGACCGCACCGGCATCGCCGCCGGCGTGTAGAAGGGAATCACCATGGCACAGGAATTCACTTTTACCGTTAACGGCGTTGAGCGCACGACGACCCAAAACAAACCGCTGCTGCGCTACCTGCGCGACGACCTGCATATCCATTCCGCCAAGGACGGCTGCTCCGAGGGCGCATGCGGTACCTGCACCATCCACGTGGACGGTGCGGCCGTCAAGGCCTGCGTGCTGACCACCGCGCTTGCCGCCGGCCGCAACATCGTGACCGTCGAGGGCCTGCCCGAGGACGTGCGCGAGGCCTTCGTGTACGCCTTTGGCGCCGTGGGCGCCGTACAGTGCGGCTTTTGCATCCCCGGTATGGTCATGGCGGGTGCGGCGCTCATCGC
>CABSMZ010000222.1 GCA_902478875.1 uncultured Collinsella sp. | reverse complement strand
CTGCAGAAGCTCGCCGAGGAGGACCCGACGTTCCGCGTGTCCACCAACCACGAGACCGGCCAGACCATCATCGCCGGCATGGGCGAGCTGCACCTCGAGATCATCGTCGACCGTCTGCTCCGTGAGTTCAAGGTTGACGCTAACGTTGGTAAGCCCCAGGTTGCCTACCGCGAGACCGCTGGTCACGACGTCGAGAAGGCTGAGGGCAAGTTCGTCCGTCAGTCCGGCGGTCGCGGTCAGTACGGCCACGCCGTCATCAAGCTCGAGAAGATGGAGGAGGGCTTCGGCTACGAGTTCGTCAACGCTATCGTCGGCGGCGTCGTGCCCAAGGAGTACATCCCGTCCATCGACAAGGGCATCCAGGAGGCCCTGAACACCGGTGTTATCGCCGGCTTCCCGGTCCTCGACGTTAAGGTCACCCTGTTCGACGGTTCTTACCACGAGGTCGACTCCTCCGAGGCCGCCTTCAAGATCGCCGGTTCCATGGCTATCAAGGACGCCCTCAAGAAGTCCGACCCGCAGCTGCTCGAGCCGATCATGGCTGTCGAGGTCGAGACCCCCGAGCAGTACATGGGCGACGTTATGGGCAACCTCTCCGGTCGCCGCGGCAAGATCGAGGGCATGGAGGATCGCAAGAACAGTAAGCTCATCCGTGCCAAGGTGCCGCTGGGCGAGATGTTCGGTTACGCTACCGACCTTCGCTCCCAGACCCAGGGCCGTGCATCCTACACGATGCAGTTCGACTCTTATGAGCCTGCGCCCAAGTCCATCGTGGACGAGGTCATGAGCAAGAACGCCTAAGTTCGAGCTCCCTGTTACGTAATCCTGCGAGAACATCTCTCGCACTCTTTGGAGGTTTAAGTTGGCTACCCAGAAGATCCGCATTCGCCTCAAGGGCTATGATCACGAGGTCGTCGATCAGTCGGCGAAGCTCATCGTCGAGACCGCTCAGAAGACCGGCGCTCGCGTTTCCGGTCCTGTCCCCCTGCCCACCGAGCGCAACCTGTACACGGTTATCCGCTCGCCGCACGTGAACAAGGACTCCCGTGAGCAGTTCGAGATGCGCACCCACAAGCGCCTCATCGACATCCTCGACCCCACCTCGGGCACCGTTGATTCGCTCATGCGTCTCGACCTCCCCGCTGGCGTCGACATCGACATCAAGCTCTAAGCGATATCGCTCATAGCTTACAGAGCCCCGCTGCCATTACGGTAGCGGGGCTCTTTTGTTTTGAGTTTAGATTTTGAGATTGCGAATACGTCTGCCGAGCCGACGACCGCGGCGCCCTATTCACTCACGGGACGCAGCGATGCCTCCTCAAAATGGAAGGATCGAAAGCCATCTTCCGTTTCGATGCACGCGCGACCAAAGCCATCGACCGTTTGAAAGATGCCACGCGCCAGCTCGTCTCCAGCGGGGGAGCGGGCGATAACGTGCTCCCCGATCCAATTGAGGTGAGCGATATATTCGTCGTGGACGGGCGCGAGCGGACCGGCGTCTTCTTCCTTGGCGTTGAGGCGCTCTGCCCAGGTATCTACAGCGTCTATAACTGCGTGATAGACCTCATCGAGGAGCATGTCGACGGCGGGAACGCTCTCGTTGAGGTCCGAGAGGCCAATTGCCGCCAGGCCGCCATCGGGCACCTCTTGGGGCGTGTAGTTTACGTTGACACCAATGCCGCAGACGGCGAAAGGTTTGCCTTCGTTATCGCGTGCGGCCTCGACCAGAATGCCGCCGAGCTTGCGTCCTCGCGCGACCAGGTCGTTGGGCCACTTGAGGGCTATTTCGCTTGCAAGGCCTTGCTTTTCGAGTGCTTCGAGCACCGCTAGGCCGCTGACGGCGGCAAGACCAGAGTACTTTGCGGGATTAACGCATGGACGCAGGACAATCGAAAGCAATAGGTTGCCGGCGGTTGAATCCCACTTGTGGCCGCGCCGGCCGCGTCCTGCCGTTTGCGCGCGGGCGGCAAGTCCTGTGCCGTGTGGCGCACCCTGTTTTCCTGCCTCGAGCAGGTCATCGTTGGTCGATCCGGTTACATCGACAATCGTTAATTGGGCATCCATAGCGGCTGCTACCTCCTTATTGAATAAGTGAATGACGCAATGGTGTCGAGAGATAGACACAATGTGAAGCCTTTGTCGCATTTGGACAATTTAATGTTAACACGTCAACAAAGACTGAAATGCGTTATCCTCTCTTGGTCGATGTAAACACGTCAACAACTCAAAGGCTGTCTCTTATACACATCTCCGAGCCCACGAGACCGTACTAGATCTC
>CABSMZ010000221.1 GCA_902478875.1 uncultured Collinsella sp. | reverse complement strand
AGATCTAGTACGGTCTCGTGGGCTCGGAGATGTGTATAAGAGACAGCCTTAAAGCCCTCTGCCGCAATCTCGGCGATAGGAAGGCAGGTCGTGGAGCCGGCCACGGTAATGGAAGAGGTAGAAGATCCCGAAGAACAGGCGCACAGCGCAAGCGTAAGCACAGCGGCGCTCAGGACCGATACGATCTTTCTCATAGCATCACGCCGATCGCAGCATGGCGCCCACAGGTGCCGTCCTCGTTACGGTAGGAATAAAAGCGGTCGTTCTGACGCACAGTCGAAAGCTGGGTATCCACGATATTATCCGCGTCCACACCGGCATCTACCAGCGCCTCACAAATGGCAGCGGAAAGATCGAGCATGCGAGAGGCACTCGCATCGATGCAAGAGAACTCGACGGCAAAGCGATCCATGAGTTCCTGGGATACCTCATATTCGTCAGCCAAGATATGGGGGCCGATATAGGCGGAAACGTCGCTCGCACCGCAGCCGGCAGCATCGCAAAGCGCCTGGCACGCCTTGGCAGAAATACGTGCAATCGTGCCCTTCCAACCGGAGTGCACCACGGCAAATCCGCCAGGGGCCACCAGCACCACGGGAACGCAGTCGGCAAAGCAGAGCAGCACGGGCACGTCATGGGCCGTACAGACGATGGCATCGCAGCCCTCGGCAATCTGCTCGCGAACAGCCTCAAGATCGTCGGCGCCGTTCGAAGTCACCGTAACGATATGGTCACCATGTACCTGATTGGGCACGAGCAGATTATGCTCGCACTCAGTGGCGCCCATAGCTTCGAGCGCTCGACGACGATTTTCTTGAACAGCAAAGGGGTCATCGCCTACATGCGAGCCCAGGTTGAGCGAGGAGTACGCATCTTCAGAAACGCCACCGGTGCGCTCGGTAAAGGCAAAGCGGACATCGGATGTCGCGCCCTCCACCAACGTAACTCCATCATGGTCGACACGCGAAACGTTGTCCGCACGTGCTGCCATACTAAAGCCTCCTAATAACACAAGTACCGCGGCGTCGCCGCGCAGTCCGCGTTTATACGGCTGTCATACTTCCTTAAAAGGATACCCGCAGCGGTAGGGACCAAACGTAAAGGGAACGTAAGGAGATTGGAGGCTTTCGTTTACAAACGAGAAACAAAAAGGGGTGCATCCAAATGGACACACCCCGTGCAGGTCGTTGAGAAAAACGAACTAGAAGCTACCGCGCTTCAGGAAGTCGGGAAGCTCGAACTGGTCGTTGCCAAAGTTGGGCAGCTCGGTACCACCGACGTTGCGGGTCGGAGCGGCCTGAGCCGGGCTGGCAACCGGAGCGGTGCGCTGCGGCTCAGCGGAGGCAGCGGCCTTGCTCTGAGACTGCTGAGCAGCAAAGAGCTCATCCTGACGGTTGACGTTGGAGTCGGAGAAGCCCGTAGCGATGACGGTGATACGCACCTGATCGCCCAGGGACTCGTCGACAACGGTACCGAAGATAATGTTGGCCTCGGGGTCGACGGCGTTGGCGACAACGTCGGCGGCGTCGCTGATCTCCTGGATGCCCAGGTCCTTGGAACCGGCGATGGAGAGCAGCACGCGCGTGGCACCATCGATGGAGCTCTCGAGCAGCGGGCTGGAGATGGCCTGCTGGGCAGCGTCGACGGCACGAGTATCCCCAGAAGAGGTACCGATACCCATCATGGCGGTACCGGCCTGCTTCATGATGGTCTTAACATCGGCGAAGTCCAGGTTGATGATACCGGGGACGGTGATGAGGTCGGTGATGCCCTGGGTGCCCTGGGAAAGGACGCCATCGGCAATCGCGAAGGCCTCGAGCATGGTGGTCTTCTTCTCGGCGATGTCGAGCAGCTTATCGTTAGGGATGACGATCATGGTGTCGACGCAATCGGAGAGGGTCTTGATGCCCTCCTCGGCGCTCTTCTTGCGCTTGCGGCCCTCGAAGGTGAAGGGCTTGGTCACGACGGCGACGGTCAGTGCGCCGACCTCGTTCATCGCGATATCGGCAACGATGGGAGCAGCGCCGGTACCGGTGCCACCGCCCTCACCGCAGGTGATAAACACCATGTCGGCGCCAGCGAGCGCCTCGGCAATGTCGTCGCGGGACTCATCGGCAGCCTTGCGGCCAACCTCGGGGTTGGCGCCGGCGCCCAGGCCGCGGGTAAGGTCGGTGCCGATGTGCACCTTGATATCGGCATCAGAGATCGCGAGTGCCTGAGCATCGGTGTTGATGGCAACAAACTCGACGCCTGTCTCTTATACACATCTCCGAGCCCACGAGACCGTACTAGATCTCG
>CABSMZ010000220.1 GCA_902478875.1 uncultured Collinsella sp. | reverse complement strand
TACCTGGATGGACGTTTACGATGCCATCGGCAAGGCCGCCGGTAAGGACGATATCGCCATTGAGTATGAGCGCGACGGCAAGCAGCATTCGACCTCGGTTGCGCTCAAAGAGGACGAGCGCCTAGGTGTGTATGCCTCTACGCAGGTGGTCCGTTTAGACCCCATCACGTCGGCTCGCCTGTCGTTCTCCTATGTCGTGCAGACAGCGGAGGGCGTGATGCGCCTACTCCAGCCGCAGCATACGATGGAGATCCTCGATCAGTCCTCCTCGATCGTGGGAATTAGCGTTATGTCCTCACAGGCTGCTGCTGCCGGCCCTGCCACATTCCTTTCGTTTGCCGCCCTCATTTCGTTCTCGCTTGGCTTTATGAACCTGCTGCCCATCCCACCACTCGATGGCGGTAAGCTGGTCATCGAGATCATTCAAAATATTGCTGGCCGCGAGCTTCCGCTCAAGGTCCAGACGATTGTGAGCTATGTGGGCATCGCGCTCTTTGCGCTGCTGTTTGTCTATATGCTTCGTTCCGACATCCTTCGATTTATTCTGTAGGGGAGTGTTTGGATTGTCTTTATCCCATCCTTTGCCTCGCGAGTTGACGCGCCCCGTGCATGTGGGCGGTGTGCAGATCGGTGGCGGCGCGCCGGTGGTGGTCCAATCCATGACCTGCACCGATACCGCTGATGCCCAGGCAACGCTTGCGCAAGTGTGCGCGTTGGCGCAGGCTGGCTGCGATATCGTGCGTGTGAGCGTGCCCACTGAGGCCGCGCTTGAGGGTTTCCGCACCATCTGTGCCGAGTCTCCGGTGCCGATCGTCGCCGATATTCACTTTAACCATAAGCTCGCCATCGGCGCCGTAGAGGCCGGTGCCGCCAAGCTCCGCATCAATCCCGGCAACATTGGCGATTGGGCCAAGGTCGATGCCGTGATCGATGCCGCGGGCGCCGCTGGGTGCGCGATTCGCATTGGCGTGAACGCGGGCTCGCTTGAGCAGGATATCGCCGAGCGCGAAGACCTCACGCAGCCCGAAAAGCTCGTGATGTCGAGCGAGCGTTTCGTCAAGCACTTTGAGGACCGCGGCTTTACGAACATTGTGCTTTCGGCCAAGGCCCATAGCGTGCAAACGACGCTCGATACCTATCGAGCCCTGTCGCGTGAGATTCCCCACGTTCCGCTTCACCTGGGCGTGACGGAGGCGGGGACCAAGCTCCAGGGCACCATCAAGAGCTCTGTAGGCTTGGGTATCTTGCTTTCCGAAGGCATTGGCGACACCATGCGTGTGTCGCTCACAGCCGATCCGGTTGAGGAGCCGCCGGTTGCCTGGGGAATTTTGCAGTCGCTGGGCCTGCGTCGCCGTGGTCCCGAGATTGTCTCGTGCCCCACGTGCGCCCGCTGCCAGGTTAACCTGATTCCCATCGCCGAGGAAGTAACCGAGCGGCTTAAGAACTATGCCGCGCCGCTTTCGATTGCCGTTATGGGATGTGCCGTTAATGGCCCCGGTGAGGCTTCTGATGCCGACCTGGGCGTTGCTTGCGGACGTGGTCAGGCCTTGCTCTTTTCGCATGGCCAGATCATTGGTAAAGTAGCTGAGGACCAAATTGTCGACGCGCTTATGGCAGAGGTCGACAGGCTTATTGAGGAGAAATAAATGACCCGAGCAATGTATATGTCTAAGCTCTATGCGCCGACGCTTAAAGAGGATCCGGCGGACGCTGAGCTCGCCAGCCACCGCCTGCTGCTCCGTGCCGGCATGATCCGCAAGGAGGCCGCCGGTCTGTATTCCTACCTGCCGCTTGCTTGGCGCTCGATCCGCAAGATCGAGAACATCGTGCGCGACGAGATGGACGCCGCCGGCGCCCAGGAACTCATGATGCCCATTATGGTCGACGCTGAGCTATGGCGCGAGTCCGGCCGCATCGACGCCTATGGCAAGGAACTCGTGCGCTTTGACGACCGTCATGGTCGCGAGTTCGTGCTGGGCCCCACGCACGAGGAGACCGTGACCGCCTTGGTTCGCAATGAGCTGCGTTCCTACAAGCAGCTGCCCGTCAACCTGTACCACATTCAGGACAAGTTCCGCGACGAGTTCCGTCCCCGCTTTGGCCTGATGCGCGGTCGCGAGTTCATCATGAAGGACGCCTACAGCTTCTCCGCCACGCAGGAGAGCCTGCAGGAGGAGTACGACAAGATGAAGCAGGCCTACGCTAACATCTGCGAGCGCTGCTACATCAAGGCCCTGCCTGTTGTTGCCGACTCTGGTGAGATCGGTGGCGATACCTCCGTTGAGTACATGGCTTTGGCCGACGCTGGCGAGGCTTCGCTGGTCTACTGCGACGATTGCGGCTTTGCTGCCGATGACGAGGCGGCAAGCACCAAGGTC
>CABSMZ010000219.1 GCA_902478875.1 uncultured Collinsella sp. | reverse complement strand
CAGTCCTGCGCAAGACGAAGGCCACATTAAGTGGCCTTCTTTGCGTGCGGAACTCGCGACAAACCAACACTATCTCGCCAGCCCAGCGACCATGGGGTCCCAAGGTTTTCAAAAAAGCGGTCGGCGCGCAGGTGCGCCGACCGCCGATATATGGGGTCTGATATTTTCTACCAGCTAGTTCCTCTTACTCGTCGAGGAGATCTTCTGGCATGTCGTTGCCGTCGCCTAGGTCGACTGGGGCCTCTTCGGTGTCTGCTGCGGCCTCGGCACCTTCGCCTTCGGACTTCTCTTTGGCGGCCGTCATGCGGGCTACGGCGCAGATGCGGTCGTTGTCGTCGACGGTCATCATCTTGACGCCCTGGGTGGCGCGGCCGGTCTGGCTGATCTCGTCGGTCTTGACGCGAATGACCGTCGCACCCTCCGTCACGATGAATAGCTCGTGCTGCGGGCCCACCGTCTTCATGGCCGCGAGGTTACCCTTGCGCTCGGTCATTTGGATGGTGTAGACGCCCTGGCCGCCGCGATTCTGCTCTGGGTAGTCCGCGACCGGCGTGCGCTTGCCGTAGCCGCGCTCGGTGATGACGAACAGATCGCCGTTGCCGTTAGTGACTTCCATGCCCAGAACGCTCACGCCGTCCTTCATACCGATACCGCGAACGCCGCTGGTATCGCGGCCGGTGGCGCGCACCTGCTCCTCGGAGAACATGATCGCCTTGCCCGCGGTGGTGGCTAGGATAATCTTGTCACCCTCGCGCACGCGGCGCACGTTCAGCAGTGCGTCGTCGTCGCGCAGGTTGATAGCGATCAGGCCATCACGGCGGCTACGATCGTAAGCGCTCATCACGGTCTTCTTGACCATGCCGCTCTTGGTGGCAAACATCAGGTACTCGTCGGCCGGGAACTCGCGGCAGCTGATGACGCTCGCGATCTTCTCGCCCTTCTCGAAGGGCAGCAGGTTGACGATCGCGGTACCGCGCGCCTGGCGCGTACCCACCGGCAGCTCGTGCACCTTCAGGCGATAGACCTTGCCCTTGCTCGAGAAGAACAGCACGTACTCGTGCGTGGACGCGATGAACATCTCGTCGATAACATCGTCCTCTTTGAGGTTGACGCCCGACACGCCCTTGCCACCGCGCTTCTGGGCACGGTAGGCAGCCACCGGGATACGCTTAACGTAGCCGGTGTGGGTGATGGTCACGACCATATCCTCGTCGGCAATGAGGTCCTCGACGTCCAAGTCCTTCTCAACCTGGCTGATCTCGGTGCGGCGCTTATCGCCGAACTTCTTGGAGATCTCGCGCATCTCCTCCTTGATGACGCCCAGGATCTTCTCCTCATGCGCCAGCAGGTCCTCGTAGTAGGCGATGGCGCGGCGCAGGCCGTCCAACTCTTCTTGGATCTTGTCACGCTCCAGGCCGGTCAGGCGGCGCAGCTTCATCTCGAGGATGGCCGTGGTCTGCTCGGGTGTAAAGCCAAAGCGCTCGATCAGGCGGCTGCTGGCCTCGGAATCGGTCTGCGAGGAACGGATGATGCTGATGACCTCGTCGATATGGTCAAGGGCCATCAGGTAACCCTCGAGGATATGCGCGCGGGCCTGAGCCTTCTTAAGGTCGAAGCGGGTGCGGCGAGTGACGACGTCGACCTGGTGGTCGATGTAGTGTTGCAGCATCTCGCGCAGGCTCAGGCATTTGGGAACGCCGTTGACGAGCGCCAGGTTGTTGGCGCCAAAGGTCGTCTGCAGCGAGGTGTACTTATACAGGTTGTTGAGCACGACCTGCGGAATGACGCCCTTCTTGAGCTCGATGACCAGACGGATACCCTTCTGGTTGGACTCATCGCGCATATCCGAGATGCCTTCGATGCGCTTGTCGTTGACGAGCTGGGCGATCTTCTCCTGCAGGGTGCCCTTGTTGACCATGTAGGGAATCTCGGTAAAGACCAGGCGGCTGCGGCCGGCCTTGGTGGACTCCACATGTGCCTTGGCACGCACGGTAATGGAACCGCGGCCGGTCTCGTAGCTCTGCTTAATGCCGGCGCTGCCCATGATGATGGCGCCGGTGGGGAAGTCCGGACCGGGCATGATCTGCATGAGCTCGTCGACGGTGGCATCGGGATTGTCGATCAGGTAGCAGGTGGCCTCGATCGCCTCGGTGAGGTTGTGCGGGGCGATGTTGGTGGCCATGCCGACGGCGATGCCCTGGCTACCGTTGACCAGCAGGTTGGGGAAGCGCGCGGGCAGTGCCACGGGCTCGGCGAGCGATTCGTCGTAGTTGGGCTGCCAGTCGACGGTATCCTTCTGCAGGTCACGCAGCAGTTCCATGGCGGGCTTGGCCAGGCGGCTCTCGGTGTAACGCATGGCTGCCGCGCCGTCGCCGTCGATGTTGCCGAAGTTGCCGTGACCGTCGA
>CABSMZ010000218.1 GCA_902478875.1 uncultured Collinsella sp. | reverse complement strand
AAGGCCCGTCGCGTCTCCAAGGTTGAGATGCTCGCCGGCGAGGGCTCCTGGACCGAGAACATCGCCGATGGCCAGATGCGCTTGTCTGCCCCGTCGTTTTTCCAGGTCAACACCAAGGGTGCCGAAATTTTGATTGAGCTCGTTATGGCGGCGCTCGACCCGCAAGAGCATGAGCTTGCCGTGGACCTGTACTGCGGCGCCGGAACCTTTACCCTGCCGCTCGCCCGCCGCTGCGACTTCGTCGCCGCCGTCGAGGCCTACGGCCCGGCCGTGCGCGACCTGCGCCGTAACCTGGAGATCAACAAGCTTGATAACGTCGACGTCATTGGCGGAGACGCGGTGCGCGAGTTCCCCGACCAGGATGCCGACGTCTTGGTGGTCGACCCGCCGCGCGCAGGCCTCGCCCCCGAGGCGATCGACCTTATCGCCAGCACGAGTGCTCGCGATGTAGCCTACGTGAGCTGCGACCCGGCCACCCTGGCGCGCGATCTCAAACGCTTTGTCGAAGAAGGCACCTTCTCCCCCGTAAAGATCACGCCAGTCGATCTGTTCCCACAAACCTTCCACTGCGAGACCGTCGTCCACCTTAGGCACAACTAGCCACTTAATCATTGCTCAGAAAAATCATTGGGAAATCGAGCGTGGCAAGCGGAGGTCTTCGGGGTATAAGACGGCTAATTGTATGCCGCCTATGAAAGGAACCCTCATGCCCAGCGTTGCCGTTCTCGCCGCCGATGGCTTTGAAACTATTGAATGCTTGACCATGGTCGATGTCATGCGTCGCGGCGGCGTGCGTGCCACGCTCGTCTCGATCATGCCCAC
Organism: uncultured Collinsella sp.; assembly: GCA_902478875.1. Classification (GTDB taxonomy): domain Bacteria; phylum Actinomycetota; class Coriobacteriia; order Coriobacteriales; family Coriobacteriaceae; genus Collinsella. The sequence continues at coordinate 1,590 of CABSMZ010000218.1, read as the reverse complement.
GCGTGAGGTCGTAAGCTCGCTGCAGATCCCCGTGACCTGCGATGCGCTCTTTGATGAGATCAACTTTGACGAGTACGACTGCGTCGTGCTGCCCGGCGGCTTGCCCGGTGCCACCAACCTGCGCGCCGATCAGCGCGTCTGCGACGTGGTCTGCGAGTTCGCCGCGACCAAGCACGTTGCCGCCATCTGCGCCGCCCCGTTTATCCTGGGCGAGCTCGACCTACTCGAGGGGCGCCAGGCCACGTGCTTCCCTGGCTTTGAGAAAAGCTTCCCCGAAGGCGCCTATACCGGCGAGAAGGTTACGCAAGACGGCAACATCATCACCGCCAGCGGCATGGCCCAGTCGCTCCCCTTTGCGCTTGAGCTGCTGCGCACACTCGCCGGCGACAAGGCCGTCGAGAAGGTCGCCGAGGGCATTCAGCTATGATTTTGGCTTCGCAATCACCGCGCCGCATCGAGTTGATGCGCGAGGCGGGCTATGACATTCGCGTGATTCCCGCAGATATCGACGAAACGCCTTTTGATGGCGAAGCTCCGCTTACACTCGTCGAGCGCTTGGCGCGTGCCAAAGCCGCTGCCGTCACGGCCGAACATGCCGAGCCCAACGAACTGACCGTCGCGGCCGATACTATTGTCACCTTTGACGGCCAAATTTTGGGCAAGCCGGCAGACGGGGACGAGGCGCGCACCATGCTCCGCGAGCTTTCGGGCCGCACGCACCAGGTCGCAACCGGCGTCTGCATCGTTAAAGCCGGCGACGCTACAGCTCCGCATGCCGCCGAGAGCCTGTCGTTTGTCGATGTGACCGACGTGACGTTCTATGAGCTTACCGAAGAGCAGATCGAGCGCTATGTTGCCTCCGGCGAACCCATGGACAAGGCCGGGGCCTACGGCATCCAAGGCACAGGCGGCCGCATGCTTGTGCACGATATTTCGGGTGACTTCTACAACGTGGTGGGCTTGCCCATCGCTCGCGTCGCACGCGCGATTCAAAAACTCTCGTAATTGCTCTGGCGCTGGGTATCCCCCAGCGCCTACAATTTTGCCGTACCGTACGGATCCCGACCGGGCATAAGGCCCGGCGGAAAACCGATAGGAGAACACATGGACACACTGCTCGAAGCCATCGATGTTTGCAATGTCGATGGCTTTTGCTTTGGCAACTATACGGACGAGGAGGCTGGCACCGGCTGCACCGTAATCGTGGCGCCCGAGGGTGCCACCGGCGGCGTTGACGTACGTGGTGGTGCCCCCGCTTCGCGTGAGACCGACCTGCTGCGTCCCGAAAACACCGTCGATAAGGTCCACGCCGTCTGCCTTTCGGGCGGATCGGCCTTTGGCCTCGAGGCTGCAAGCGGCGTGGCCCGCGAACTCGAGAGCCGCGGCATTGGTCTGCCCGTCGGCCCCACGCAGGTGCCCATCGTGTGCTCCAGCTGTATCTTCGACCTTGCCTTTGGCGACCCCACCGTTCGCCCCGACATTGAGGCCGGCATCGCCGCCGTGCGCGAGGCGCTCGACCACACCCCCACCAAGCTCGAACAGGGCAACGTAGGCGCCGGCACGGGCGCTACCGTGGGTAAGCTCATGGGC
>CABSMZ010000217.1 GCA_902478875.1 uncultured Collinsella sp. | reverse complement strand
CATCGCGACAGGCTTACCCAGGGCATTCTGCAGCGCACTCGCAATAAACGCACCGATGTAGCCACCCGAGGCGGACAAATTTTGCGGCGTAAACATAAGGTCACACGAGACACTCGTACCCGGCACCATCAGCGAAAGAATGGAGACGACGGCGATAAAGACCACGGCGCCGCCCGCAACAGAGCGCACGTTGAGCGGCGAGTCCTCGCCTAAAAAGAGCGTGGCGGCAAACAGCAAAATGACGATCGGCAGCACGTAGGCGCCCAGACCAAAGCCCAGGTGGTAGAAACCGGCAACCGCAGCCGTAACGGGTGCGGTCGCCGGCGAAATCACGGCAATGAAGGACGCAATCGCCAAAACGGCGATGACCACGCCGGCGATATCGCGGTTGGCCGAGGGCTCAACCAAGGGCTCAAAATCGTCGAAGTCGGCCTCGTGGCCCTTATTGGCACGCAGATGGGAACCGGCACCCTTAGCAGATGCCGGTTGGTTATTGGCCTTATTGCCTTTGGCGTTTTGTGCAGATCCGCGCGCCAAACTAAACCTCCATGACGACCGGGATGATCATCGGACGGGTGCGCGTACGGCTCCAGATAAAGTTAGAGAGCGAATCGCGCACGGCCTTGCGAATGGCATCGGAACCGCTGCTGGTAAAGCTAAACTTACCCTTCTCGATCGTCTTCATAATGGACGCGGAGGCATCCTCAGAGAACTGGTCGTCGATGGCAAACGAGACGCCGCGGCCCGAGAACTCGATGGCCTCGATCTTCTTGTGTTTGAGGGAGACGATGGCAACGGCCGTGACCATACCGTCATTGGCGAGCTTCTGACGATCGCGCAAGACGATGGGGTCGGTATCGCCGATACGAAGGCCGTCGACGTAGACGACGCCGGACTCAACGGGCGTACCGCGCTTGACGATACCGCCGCGCATCTCGAGCGTGTCGCCGTTATCGAGGATAAAGATATGATCGTCCTTGATGCCCATCTTGCGGGCAAGCTGGGCATGGGCGCGCAGATGCACGGCCTCACCGTGAACCGGCATAAAGTAAGTGGGCTTGGCCATGGCCATCAGGAGCTTGAGCTCCTCCTGGCTACCGTGGCCCGAGACGTGGACAAGAGCGCGGTTCTTATCCCACACGTCGCAGCCGAGCTTGGCCAGGCTGTTGACGACCTGCTGGACGGCTTTCTCGTTGCCGGGAACGGGAGTTGCCGAGAGGATGACGGTATCGCCCTCGTGGATAGAGAGCGTCTTGTGCTCGCCATTGGCCATGCGGGACAGGGCCGACAGCGGCTCGCCCTGCGAACCGGTGCACATGACGACGATCTTGTCGTCGGGCAGGTTATCGATATCGAAGGCATCGATGATATCGGCATCGTCGATGTTGAGGTAGCCCAGCTCGCGCGCGACGCGGGTGTTGGTGAGCATGGAACGACCGGTCACAACGACCTTACGGCCGCACTTGCGGGCGGCATCGCAGATCTGCTGCAAACGATGGATATGGCTCGAGAACGAAGCGACGAACACGCGACCCGGGGCGTTCTTGATGGCATGCAGCAGGTTGGGACCAACCTCGGCCTCGGACTTGGTAAAGCCGGGAACCGTGGCATTGGTGGAGTCGGACAGCAACAGGTCGATGCCCTGCTTGGCAAAGCGGCTGATAGCGGCATAGTCGGGCGTGACGCCGTCGATGGGCGTCTGGTCGAGCTTAAAGTCGCCGGTGTGCATAACGGTGCCCTGATTGGTGCGGATGAACACGCCCAGAGCGCCGGGGATGGAGTGCGTCATCGAGAAGAAGTCGAGAGAGATGCCGCCGAGGTTGACATGGCTGCCGCCCTTGACCTCGCGGAACTTAGGTGCGCGGATGCGGAACTCGGAAAGCTTGCCCTCGATAAAGCCAAGCGTCAGCTTGCTCGAGAAGATGGGCACCTTATTATTGAGGTCCTGCAGCAGATACGGAAGCGAACCGGTGTGGTCCTCGTGGCCGTGGGTGACGATGATGCCGCGGAGCTTCTCCTCGTTCTCCAGGACATAGGTGTAGTCAGGAAGCACCAAATCGATACCGGGCTGGGAGTCGTCGGGGAACATGAGGCCGGCGTCGACGAGCACCATGTCGTCGCCGCACTCGAAGACCGTCATGTTCTTGCCGATGCCGTCAAGGCCGCCGAGCGGGATGATCTTCAAGGGAGATGATTTTTTAGCTGCCATAGGTGAGTGTGGTTTCCTTTCTTCGAAACGGGTCTGGAACAACCGACGGGGCGCTTCTGGCAAACCGACCGCCGGGAACGTACAACAATGCATCGCAGAGTCGATGCAATAACCACAGTATGATACCCATTTGCACAACAACAGACCACCCATGCATCAAAGCCCCATCTGAACTGGTCCATCCCGCCGGTCTGGGGCCATCGGGGGCCGGGGCTGTCTCTTATACACATCTGACGCTGCCGACGACG
>CABSMZ010000216.1 GCA_902478875.1 uncultured Collinsella sp. | reverse complement strand
TATAAGAGACAGGTAGCCCATCGCCAACAAACGGAGCGCTACCGGCTCGCCTTCGCGCGGCGAAACGTGATCGTAGCCGCCTCCCGGCACGACCACAACTGCAGGCAGCGGTTTTAAAGCATAAGCATCTTCGGTCGGGGCAAAAACATAAGACGTAATCGTGGCAGACGAGCCATCGACCCCGACAGGAATCGTTTTATTGAACATATATTCCCTTTCACCATGATGCGTAGCGCAGCGCACACGGCCGTATCGCATAAGGGCTGCATTGCCGATTTATCCGACAATGCAGCCCTGGTCATCACCCCGAGTTAGGAACGGACAACCTTGTCGACGTTCTGGAGCTGCAGCTCCTCGCCGTCCTGGCCCTCGATCACCACATTTTGCAGGTCGAGCACCTTGACGTTTTGCGCAATGATGCCCTGACGCACCATGGGCTCAACGCCGCAGGCCATGGCCGGAACAAAGGGCTCGGCATCGTCGGCAAAGGTAACGTGAACGTCTTGGAACGTCAGACGCGTCACCTTGCTCTCGGGCAGACCCGTGATATAGGCCGCGGCAGCATGGCAGTTGGTGGCCTCGATATCGCAAAACGTCGTGGCACCAAAGCCGGGCGTGCGGTCGTCGACAGGCAGCGCCTCGCGAGACTGCACGTAATCGGTCTTGCCGTCCTTGTCACAGAAGTAGAAGGAGTTGACCACGAAGGGCGTGAGCACCTCGTCCATGCGAATGTGCTCAAAGGTAATGCCCTCGTTGACGGCATCCTTGCCGCGCCCGCGGCGGGTCTTGACGCGCAGGCCGCGGTCGGTGCGCTCAAAGAGGCACTTGCTCACGGTAAGGTCCTTGATGCCGCCGGCAGCCTCTGAACCCAGGACCACGGCGCCGTGACCATCGTGCATGTAGCAGTGAGAGATCAGCACGTCGTGCGTAGCGGGACGAAGCTCGGGCTCAATGCCCAGCTTGCCGCTCTTGATGGCGATGCAGTCGTCGCCCACCGAGAACTGACAACCAAGGATGCGGACAAAGCCGCAGCTCTCGGGATCGAAACCGTCGGTGTTGTGGGAGTTCTTGGGGCCCTCGATGGACAGGCAGAGCGCGTCGACATGCTCGCACAGGACGGGATGGATATTCCACGCCGGGCTGTTGCGCACGGTAAAGCCGGCAAGGCTCACGTTTTGGCACTCGGACAGGAAGATCATGCGCGGACGGGCGACCTCGCGGCCCTCCTCGGGACGGAAGATGTTCTTAAAGTCCTTGTTCCACCAGTTGTCCTCGGCAAAATCGGTCTGACCGTCAATCGCGCCGCGACCATAGATGCACACGTCGTGCACGCCCAGACCCGTAAAGGTAGAACAGTAGGTCGAGAAGCTCTCCCCCTCCCAGCGGCCCAGAGGCAGCATATCGGTACCGGCATAACCGGCGCCCTCGTTGCCCGTGACCGTTCCCGGAATGTAGGCAAGCGCGGCACGATCGTGGCGGGCCAGCAGCACCGCTCCCTCGGCGAGCTCGATGTTGATATTGCTCTTAAGGAAGAGAGACTTGATGCGATAACTACCGGCGGGGATCAGCACGCGGCCACCCTTGGGGCAGGCCATGATGGCAGCCTGGATGTTGGTGGTGTCATCATGCTCGGCATCGCCCTTGGCGCCACAGTCGCGAACGTTGATGGTAAAGGGCTCAGCCGGCGTGGTGACACCTACGCTCAGCTCACGCTCGCCACAGACAAAACGGACCAGGTTGCGCTTGCCGGGGGTCAGGCCGTCGACATAGGTCTCGACCGTATTCGTGGTACCGGCGGGCTCGTCGTTGACAAAGATCTCCCACGTATCGGCGCAGGTAAAGTAACCGCCGTCGTCAAGCTCGATAACCGCCGCGCGCGCGTTGCGCCAGATAACGTTCGTCTCCATGGGTTTCTCCCTCAAAAAGATGCTCTAAAGGCAAATTGTACGCTGTTGAAAAAGGGCCGTGCCTGCCGGCGGAATTCCGGTGGCACGGCCCTGTGATTTGGACGATATGTCGGCCTTACTCGGCGGGAGTTACGCTACCGTCCTGGAAGCCAACGTTGTTGTGGGCAAAGCAGTCCTCGTACTTAAAGCCGGAGAGCTCCTCGCAAAGCGCCTTGACCTCGGGCTTGACGTCGGCCATCTTGCCACCCTCCTTGACTCGGTGAATCTCGTCGCAAAGGACGTCGCACTGCTCCTTGTCGATCTTGATGCCGCGGGCAAGGACGGCCGCAAGCAGGAAGAAGCCGGCGCAGCCGATGATCATGTAGCCGCAGATATACAGAGGCACGGTAGCGGGCTGGGTCACGGCGTCGCTATTGCCGGCGGTCTGAATGAAGCCGGAGGCAGCAAGGACGATAGCCCACACGTTGACGGCGATAGCCTGGGCGATCTGCTGGCAGAGCTGCTGCGCGGAGCTGTAGATGCCCTCGCGACGACGCAGGGTGATGAGCTCATCGACATCGG
>CABSMZ010000215.1 GCA_902478875.1 uncultured Collinsella sp. | reverse complement strand
CTCCGTCGTCGGCAGCGTCAGATGTGTATAAGAGACAGCCTTCTTGAGGCGCTCGGTGTTGGTAACGAACAGGTCGTCGCCCACCAGCTGCACCTTGTTGCCAATGCGACGGGTGAGCTCAACCCAGCCGTCCCAGTCCTCCTCGGCCATGCCGTCCTCGATGGAGATGATGGGATAGGTGTCGACGAGCTTCTCCCAGTAATCGACCATCTGGGCGCTCGTGTACTCCACGCCCTCGCCCTTGAGCTCGTACATACCGGTCTCGGCGTTGTAGAACTCGGTGGACGCCGGATCCATGGCGTACATGAAGTCGACGCCGGGCTTAAAGCCGGCCTTCTCGACGGCCTTGGTAATGTACTCGAACGGCTCGGCATTGGTCTTAAGGTTGGGGGCAAAGCCGCCCTCGTCGCCCACGCCGCCGCCCAGGCCGGCCTCGTGCAGCACGCCCTTGAGAGTGTGGTAGACCTCGGCGCACCAACGCAGGCCCTCGGCAAAGCTCGGAGCACCCACGGGCATGATCATGAACTCCTGGAAGTCGACGTTATTGTCGGCATGCACGCCGCCGTTGAGGATGTTCATCATGGGCGTGGGCAGCAGATGGGCGTTGACACCGCCCAGGTACTGGTACAGCGACAGGCCCGCCGACTCGGCTGCGGCGCGGGCAACGGCCAGCGACACGCCCAGAATGGCGTTGGCGCCGAGCTTGGTCTTGTTGGGCGTACCGTCCGCGGCGATTAGCGCGGCATCGACGGCGCGCTGATCGAAGGCGTCGAGGCCCACGACGGCATCGGCACACTCGTTGTTGACGTGCTCGACGGCCTGCGAGACGCCCTTGCCCAGGTAGCGACCCTTGTCGCCATCGCGCAGCTCGCAGGCCTCAAAGGCGCCGGTCGAAGCGCCCGAAGGCACCATTGCGCGGCCAAAGCTACCGTCCTCGAGCACGACCTCGACCTCGACAGTGGGATTGCCGCGGCTGTCGAGCACCTCGCGACCGTAGACGTCCAAAATATCGCTCATGTTGTCTCCCTCTCACTTGGAAACATAGTGGATGCAAGCGACCGGCTGACCGTGCACCGTCGGTGCGCCTCCGTAAGTTAGCCATGTCGCACTTTTTGCATTATGCCCTAAGTTAGCCGAGGGATACACTTGATTTTCGAAAAATTTAGCGGGAACGATGAGGCGTGTCAGCCCGTCGTTCCCGCAGTCTTACTCCTCCGCCTTTGCGGCATCCCACAGGTCGTTAAGGCCGTGGGTCGAAAGCTCGGCAAGATCCACGTGGGCGTCAGCCGCCATCTGCTCCATCGCAGCCCAGCGGCGGCGGAACTTGGCCGTGCTCGCGCGCAGGGCACTCTCGGCGTCAATCCCCTCTTTGCGCGCAACGTTGACTAGGGCAAAGAGCAGGTCGCCAAACTCCATCTCGCGCTCGGGCGAGCCGGGCTCCTCGGCCTCAAACTCGGCACGCTCCTCGGCGACCTCGTCCCACACATCCTGGACCGTCTCCCACTCAAAGCCCACGGCCGCCGCCTTGCGCGACACCTTCTGAGCTTGCATCAGCGCCGGCAGGTGCGTGGGCACGCCGTCGAGCAGGCCTTCGGGCGCAGCCTCGTCCGCCGCCACAGCCTTGTCCTTGGCAGCCTTCTCGGCAAGCTTGACCTCATCCCAGATCTTGAGCACCTCGTCGGGGTTGTCGGCATCCGCATCGCCAAACACGTGCGGGTGGCGGCGAATGAGCTTGGCGTCGATATCGCGCGCCACGTCGGCCAGCGTAAACTCGCCGGCGTCCGCCGCAATCTGCGCATGCAGCACCACCTGCATGAGCACGTCGCCCAGCTCCTCGCGCAGATGCGTGGCATCGTCGGCCTCGATACAGTCGAGCGCCTCATAGGCCTCCTCGATCATGTTCTTGCCAATGCTACGGTGCGTCTGCTCACGGTCCCACGGACAGCCGTCGGGCTGACGCAGGCGCCAGATGGTCTGCACCAGATGCTGCAGCTCGGCCGACGCGTCGACCAGCGTGGACAGGTCGCGCGAGCCCTCGGCATTTTGCTGAGCCATGTGCTGCGCCATGGTTATTCCTCCTCCAGGATCACGTGACGGAACGCGCCGCCCTCGTAGATGCCGTAGCTGTGCGTACCGTCCTTGGGAATGCTCACGCTGCCGGGGTTGAAGAGCCACAGGCCCGGGTGCGCCTCGCTTGCCTCGTTAACCTTGATATGCGTGTGGCCGTAGACGAGCGCGGAGCCCTCGGGCAGCGCGGGCGCGTGGTCGACGCTGTTGTGCATGCCGGCGCCAAAGACGTGGCCGTGCGTCAGGAACAGCTCGCGGCCGGTCTCGTCGAACAGCGTGGCGTAGTCCGCCATGACGGGGAAGTCGAGCACCATCTGGTCGACTTCGGCGTCGCAGTTGCCGCGCACCGCGATGATGCGGTCGGCCAGGGCGTTGAGCAGCGGAATCACGCCTGTCTCTTATACACATCTCCCAG
>CABSMZ010000214.1 GCA_902478875.1 uncultured Collinsella sp. | reverse complement strand
TCGTGGGCTCGGATGGCTCGCACAACCAAGTCCCCGCCGGCATTATCGCCCCCATCAAGGTGGGCGATCGTACCGTCGGCACGCTCAAGTTCTACTACAAGACCCCGCGCGCCGTCGACCGTACCCAGTACGCGCTTGCCTCGGGCTTTGCCGAGATCTTGTCCACGCAGCTCGCCATCCACGAGCTCGAGGTGCAAAAGGAACTCACAGCGCGCGCCGAGGTGCGTGCGCTGCAGGCGCAGATTAACCCACACTTCCTGTTCAACACGCTGAACACCATTGCATCGTTTACGCGCACCGACCCGCTGCGGGCCCGCGAACTGCTTCGTGAGTTCTCATCGTTCTATCGTGCCACGCTCGACAACTCGGGATCGCTTATTCCGGTCTCGCGCGAGGTTGCACAGACCAAGCGCTACCTTACCTTTGAGAAGGCCCGCTTTGGCGAGGACCGCGTGCTTGCGACGTTCGATGTGTCCGAGGACGTGGAAGATACGCTGGTGCCGGCGTTCGTGATCCAGCCGATTGTCGAGAACGCCGTACGTCATGGTATGGGCGATGACGACGCCCTGAGGATCGACGTGACCGTTCACCAAGACGGCGAGGATGCAATCTTGATTGCCGTGGCCGATAATGGCGTGGGCATGGATGAGGGTACCGCCGCCAGACTGTTTGACGAGCGCTCTGCCCGTCCCGACGCCAGCTCTCCCCAGGGTGGCGGCGCCGGTGTGGCCATGCACAATATTTCGGAGCGCATCCATCGCTTTTATGGGCCGCACTCCTATACGCGTGTCGAATCGGCGCCGGGCAAGGGCACCAAAGTGCTCCTTCATCTTGATTTGTCAGAGAGCATCTTTGACATTCAAGAGTAAAATAAAGGGCTACGGGCTCAACGTCATGCGACGGATGCCCGGCGTAGTTAGTTGACGAAAGGTTTTATCCCTATGCTGCGTGCGATGATTGTGGATGATGAGGCGCCGGCTCGCTCGGAGCTTCGCTTCCTGCTCGAGCAAACGGGCAAGATCGGCACGATCACGGAGGCGTCGAGCGTCCGCTCCGCCATCGAGATGCTTATGGAAAGTCGCGTGGATGTCGTGTTTCTCGATATCTCGATGCCCGGTGCCTCGGGCCTGCAACTTGCCGAGGCGCTGCATAAGCTCAAAAATCCGCCGGCGATCGTGTTTGTGACTGCGTATAGTGACCATGCGGTCGAGGCATTCGACGTGGATGCCGTCGATTATCTGATGAAGCCGGTCGAGGAAGCTCGCTTGGATCGCGCGATCGAGAAGGTCATGCAACGCGCCAAGCCGGTTACGGACAGCAAGGTGACCATCGAGCGTATCCCGGTGGAAAAGGGCGGCCGCAAGGTGCTCATTCCCGTGGACGACATTCGCTTTATCATGGCCAAGGACGATTACTCCTGCATCTATACCGTCGATGATCGCTTTTTGTCGACGACCTCGCTGGCGCAGTTTGAGGCCAAGCTCTGCGACTTTGGCTTCTTCCGTGTTCACCGCCGCTATATCGTCAACTTAGCGTGCGTTACGGACGTCGAGACGGTGCCCTCGGGCGCCATCCAGCTGGGCATTACGGGCGTCGACGAACGCGTGCCGGTTTCGCGCCGCCGCGTCGTGCCGCTCAAGAAGGCTCTGAGTCTCTAGCACACTGGCCCCGCAGCCCTGTAGACCCATCGTCTGCGGAGCCGTGGGGCTTTTTTGTATGTATCTGCCGAATCGTTTTTTGCGGAAGGGATCCCATGAACAGCGCAAGCGCCAAGCGCATCGACATCATCTCGGACACCCACGGCTATTTATCGCCTGCGCTCTTGGATGAGCTTGAGGGCGCAGACCTGATCATCCACGCCGGCGATCTCACGTCAGAGATGGACTACGAGCACCTATGCACCATCGCCCCCGTGCGGGCCGTACTGGGCAACAACGATTACTACCGCGACTACGGTCCCGATGTAGACCGTCTTGCGCTCTTTACCTACGAAGGCCTCAAATTCGCCGTAGCCCACTACCGCGAAGACCTTCCGGTGGGATCCGTAGACGTAGCCATCAATGGTCACACCCACGTAACCAAAGAAGCCCAAGTGGGCCGTTGTTTAGTCCTCAACCCGGGCAGCGCTAGCTACCCCAGAGGCACCCGAGGCCCCACCATGGCCAGAATGCTAGTAAAAGACGGCCATGTCATAAGCACCAAGTTTATTGACCTAGACTAACCGCAACAAAAACGGGGGATGCAAATGCGTCCCCCGTTTCCATTTGAGCCAATGGCCGGGCTTCAACAAAAACCTTAGACAACCCCGCCGCGGAGAACGGGGCCGCCGAGCCGCGAAGCGGCGAGCAACAACAACGGCTCGAACAATGTGACGGCAGGGAGGGCCTCCGGGGCCGGCGGGCGCGGGTTAAGTTTGTCGCGAGTTCCGCACGCAAAGGAAAGCACTTAATGTGCTTTCCGTCTTGCGCAGGACTGTAGAGCAGCAAACTT
>CABSMZ010000213.1 GCA_902478875.1 uncultured Collinsella sp. | reverse complement strand
AGATCAGCTGGCGCTGGCCTTGGGACAGACCGGAGCCGTCGCCTTCGAGCACGGTCTGGTAGCCGTTGGGCAGCATGCGGATGAAGCTGTCCGCGTTGGTGAGCTTAGCGGCGGCGATGCACTCCTCGTCGGTGGCGTCGAGCTTGCCATAGCGGATGTTGTCCATCACGGTGCCGGTGAACAGGTTCACGTCCTGCAGCACGACGCCCAGGCTTCGGCGCAGGTCGGCCTTGCGGATCTTGTTGACGTTGATGCCGTCGTAGCGGATCTTGCCGTCGGCAATGTCGTAGAAGCGGTTGATGAGGTTGGTGATGGTCGTCTTACCGGCACCGGTGGCGCCGACAAACGCGACCTTCTGGCCCGGCTTGGCAAACACGGACACGCCGTGCAGCACCTCGTGGTCGGGCGTGTAACCAAAGTCGACGTTATCCATGACCAGGTCGCCGCGCAGCGGTACGTACTCGATCTCGCCGGTTGCGCGGTGCGGATGCTTCCATGCCCACATGCCGGTGTGGTGGTCGGCCTCCTCGAGCTCCCAGGTTTCGGGGTTCACCTGCGCGTTGACGAGTGTCACGTAGCCCTCGTCGGCCTCGGGCTCCTCGTCGATGAGCTCAAAGATGCGGTCGGCGCCGGCGAGGCCCATGACCACGGCGTTGATCTGCTGTGAGATCTGGCCGATCTGTCCGCAGAACTGCTTGGTCATGTTGAGGAACGGCACCACGACGGCGATGGACAGCGCCATGCCCGAGATGCTCAGGTTGGGCACGCCCAGCGCCAGGAAAATGCCGCCCGCCAGTGCGACCAGCACGTAGAGCAGGTTGCCCAGGTTCATAAGGATGGGCATGAGGATGTTGGCGTACATGTTGGCCTTCTGGGAGACCTCGAAGAGCTTTTCGTTGCGCTCGTCAAAATCGGCCTCGGCGGCAGACTCGTGGCAGAACGCCTTGACGACCTTCTGGCCGTTCATGACTTCCTCGATATGGCCCTCGACCACGCCGAGCTCGGTCTGCTGCGCAATGAAGAAGCGCGCGGAGTTGGAGCCGAGCAGCTTGGTCATAAAGGTCATAAAGGCGACGCCGGCGATGATGACCAGGCACATCCACACGCTGTAGTACAGCATGATAAAGAACACCGTGACGATGATGATGATCGTCATGAGCAGGTTGGGCAGCGACTGGCTGATCATCTGACGTAGCGTGTCGATGTCGTTGGTGTAGTGGCTCATGATATCGCCGCGCTGGTGCGTGTCGAAGTAGCGGATCGGCAGGTCCTGCATGCGGTTGAACATCATCTCGCGCAGCTTCTCGAGCGAGCCCTGCGTGACGATAGCCATGGCGCGGTTCCAGAAGAGCGAGGACAGGACGCCGACGCCGTAGATGCAGGCGAGGGTGGTCACGAGCTGTGCGATTTTGGGCTGCGCGGCTTCCCAATCGCCCGACTGCCACGATTCGCTAATAATTTGCAGGGCGCTCTGCAGGAAGGTCGCGCCGATGGAGTTGATGATGGCGCAGAGCACCACGCCGGCGACGACGAGGGGCAAAAGCACAGGATAGAAGCCAAAGAGCGTCTTGATGAGGCGCGACATGGTGCCGCCCTTGCGGTTGAGCGCGCGCTCGGCGGTCGTTGCCTTACTCATGTGCCTCGCCTCCTTCCTGGGTCTGAGCTTGCGTTGCGGATGCCTCGGTGTCGGCCTCGACGGCCCCTTCGCCCTCGGCAGACATCTTGTTTTGAGAGGTAAAGGTCTCGCGGTAGATCTCGCTCGTCTTGAGCAGCTCTTCGTGGTTGCCGATCTGTGCGATGCGGCCGCCCTCCATGACAATGATGCGGTCTGCGTCCTGCACGGAGCTGATGCGCTGGGCGATGATGAGCTTGGTCGTGTTGGGCAGATAACTTGCCAGACCTGCGCGAATCTTGGCGTCAGTCTTGGTGTCGACGGCGCTGGTGGAGTCGTCCAGGATCAAGATCTTGGGGCGACGCAGCAGGGCGCGTGCAATGCACAGGCGCTGCTTCTGACCGCCCGAAACATTAGAGCCGCCCTGTTCGATCCAGGTGTCGTAGCCCTTGGGGAAACCGTCGACAAACTCGTCGGCGCAGGCCAGATGCGCCGCCTCGCGGACTTCCTCGTCGGTGGCGTTCGGGTCGCCCCAACGCAGGTTCTCGGCGACGGTGCCGCTAAACAGCACGTTTTTCTGCAGCACCATGGCGACCTGGTGACGCAGCGCGTCCAGGTCGTAGTCGCGCACGTCCACGCCGCCCACGCGCACAGCGCCTTCGGTGGTGTCGTACAGGCGGGCGATGAGGTTAACGAGCGTGGACTTGGCCGAGCCGGTGCCGCCGATGATGCCGATGGTCTCGCCGCTCGTAATGTGCAGGTCGATATCGTCGAGCGCCTGGCGCTTCGCATGCTTGGAATACTTAAAGCTCACGTGGTCAAAGTCGATGGAACCGTCGGCAACCTCGAGCACGGGCTCGGCGGGATCGGCGATCGTGGGC
>CABSMZ010000212.1 GCA_902478875.1 uncultured Collinsella sp. | reverse complement strand
AGGCCCGATTTTGCCTCTTGACAATGTCCTGCTCATATTAAAAGGAACGTCCCCAAGTGCCGGCACGAGAAAGACAGCGCTGCGGGAAACGATCCGCAGCGCTGTCTTTCTTTATGCAAATACGATCAAGTTATCCCTGTGTATCGCCGGCTTCTCGGCCAGGTTAGCGAGCAGGCGGTTGCTGGCGATCTGGTCCTGGCGGCGGCCGGCTGCAAGCTCCAGCACGTCCGAATCGGCCTCGGCGATACCGCGGGCGACGACCATACCGCTCGGATCGCACACATCGAGCACATCGCCCTCGGCAAACTGGCCATCGACCTCGCGAATACCCACCGCAAGCAAGGAAGAGCCACGGCTAACCAGCGCCTTCGCAGCACCATCATCAACCGTCACCGACCCATGTGCCTTGTCGCCCAGCGCGATCCACAGCTTGCGGGGCGCGATGTCCAGACGCTCCGCCGGCGGATCGAACAGCGTGCCCACGCTCTCGCCGCGGGCGAGGCGCACGAGCGCATCGGGCTCCTCGCCCGAGCAAATCACGCTCTGAATGCCCGCCGTCATCAGGATGCGGCTCGCGCGAATCTTGGTGATCATGCCGCCCGTACCCACCGATGTGGAAGAATCGCCCGCCGAGGCAATAATCTTGGCATCGATCTTATGCACGACAGGAACAAACTCGGCCGTGGGGTCCTCATGCGGATTGGCAGTATAGAGGCCATCGATGTCCGAGAGCGTCACGCACAGATCGGCAGAAACCAGGCAGCTCACAAGCGCCGCCAGTGTGTCGTTGTCGCCGAACTTGATCTCATCGACGGTAACGGTATCGTTCTCGTTGACGACCGGCACCACGCCCAGCTCCACCAGGCGCAGCAGGGCGTCGCGCGCGTGCAGGTAGGACGTGCGGCGGGCCGTATCGTGGCGCGTGAGCAGCACGAGCGAGGTGAGCAGGTCTCGCGCATGGAACTCCTCGTCGTAGGCCGACGAGATGATGCACTGACCAGCCGAGGCGCAAGCCTGCAGGCTCGGAAGGTCGCCGACCGGCTTGCGGTCGAAGCCCAACACGGGATAGCCACAGGCGATAGCGCCCGAGCTCACCACGACCAGACGCCAGCCGAGCTTGCGCAGCGCTGCGGCCTGATCGGCAAGTCCGCCGATAAAGGCGCGGTTGACCTTGCCATCGGCACCCACCACCGTGGACGAACCGATCTTTACCACCATCGTTTTATAAGAAGTCGTCATACGTCAAACCAATCAACTGTTCAGCGAACGGCCGAGCTGGCGGCCAAGGGAGCGTGACACGCCCCTACCGCCCAAGGAATTAGTGAGCCCAGGGGAAAGCCGAGGCCGCGGCCATGTTCTTGCGCACGAGCTCGTCGCGCACCTGAGCCAGGCCCTGCTCCATGCCCACCACATAGGTCTGCGGGTACAGGAAGCGCTTGAAAGCTGCGTCCAGATGATCGAGCGCCCAAACACAGCGCTCGCGCGCGTCCTTGATGCTCTCACGCGGAGCCACTGCACTGCCATCGCGCACGATCGGCACCAGCAGCTCGCGATACTCAAGCTCGGACACGTCGGTCACCAGGGCGGCATCATTCACGGCCACGAGGGTATTGCCGCGCGCGGCGCCCTCCCCCACCAGATGGTCCTCGTCGTAGATCATGTCGCAGACCGGGCCGCCAAAGCCGTCGTAATAACGGCGCACGCGCTGCACGCCCGGGATCGTGCGCTTGTAGGGCTGCTCGGAGAGCTTGACCACCGGCGTCCACGGGTCGGCCTCGCTCGCACGGCGGGCGGAAAGCTTGTACACGCCGCCCAGCGCCGGCTGGTCGTAGCAGGTCGCGAGCTTGGTGCCCACGCCAAAGCTATCGATGGGCGCGCCCTGGTCGAGCAGCGACTGAATCGTGTACTCATCAAGATCGTTGGAAACCGAGATCCCCACATAGGGCAGGCCCTCGGCATCGAAACGACCGCGGACATACTTGGAGAGCTTGGCGAGGTCGCCCGAGTCAATGCGAATAGCCGACAGGCGCTCGCCCGCCGCCTCCATCTCCTTGGCAACCGTAATGGCATGCTCGCAGCCCTCGCGCACATCGTAGGTGTCGATGAGCAGCGTGCAGTTCTTGGGGCTCGACTTGGCAAAGGCGCGGAAGGCCTCGAGCTCGGAATCGAAGCTCATCACCCAGCTGTGCGCATGCGTGCCAAAGACGGGAATACCGTAGCGGCGGCCGGCGAGCACATTGGACGTAGAGGAGCAGCCGGCGACGTAGCTCGCGCGCGCAACGGCCAGGCCGCCATCGGGACCCTGGGCTCGGCGCAGGCCAAACTCGGCCACGGGACGGCCGTCCGCCGCCAGCACCACTCGCGCCGTCTTGGTGGCGACAAGTGTCTGGAACCCGACGATGTTGAGCAGCGCCGTCTCAAGCAGCTGGCACTCGAGCGCAGGACCGGTGACGCGCACCATGGGCTCGCGCGGAAAGACGAGCTCGCCCTCGGGGACGGCGTCGATA
>CABSMZ010000211.1 GCA_902478875.1 uncultured Collinsella sp. | reverse complement strand
CTGCCACCGCCTCCTGGTGCTCCCGAGCAAGGAAGCTTAAACGATGGCGGCATCCAACAATTCAATGCAACTTGAGGGAAAAACGATCCTGCTGGGCATTACCGGCGGGATCGCCGCCTATAAGTCGTGCAACATCGTGCGCCTGTTGCAAAAGCGTGGCGCGCGCGTCAAGGTCGTTATGAGCGAGCATGCCACCGAGTTTGTGGGCCCGCTCACCTTTCGTGCGCTCACCAACGAGCCCGTTGCCGTGGGCCTATTCGACGACCCCTCCGACCCCATCCACCACATTTCGCTGGCGCAGGAGCCCGATCTGGTGGTCGTGGCGCCCGCGACGGCCAATATCATCGCCAAGATGGCCAACGGCATCGCCGATGACCTCATCTCCACCACGCTGCTTGCGACGCCGCGACCCATCGTGATCGCACCCGCTATGAACAACGGCATGTGGAAGGCGCCGGCGACGCAGGCCAACATGGCCACGCTGCGCGAGCGTGGTGTCCATGTGGTGGGACCCGGCAGCGGCTACCTTGCCTGCGGCGACGTGGACACGGGACGCATGAGCGAGCCCGAGGACATCGTCGAGGCTGTCTGTGAGGTGCTCAACCCCGTGCCGCAGGACATGGCTGGTAAGCGCATCGTGATTACCGCCGGCCCCACGCACGAACCGATCGACCCGGTGCGATTCATTGGCAACCGCTCTTCGGGCAAGATGGGCATCGCACTGGCAGGGGAGGCGGCTCGCCGCGGTGCCGAGGTCACGCTCGTGTTGGGACCGACATCGCTCGATGTTCCCCGCGGCGTGGAGTGCGTGCGCGTGCAGACCGCCGCAGAGATGCTCCAGGCGGCCCTGAGCGCCTTCCAGACGGCCGATACGGCCATTTGCGCGGCCGCCGTCGCCGACTACACCCCCACGGCCCCTGCCGACCATAAACTCAAAAAGTCCAACGAACGCTTGGATCGCATCGAGCTTGTCGAAACGGTCGATATTTTGGCCGAGCTCTCGCGCCAGAAGGGCGAGCGGTGCGTGATCGGATTTGCGGCCGAGACCGATAACGTTGTCGAGTACGCCGAGCGCAAATTGGCCCGCAAAGGCTGCGACGCCATTATCGCCAACGATGTCTCGCGCGCCGATTCGGGCTTTGGAACCGATACGAACAAGGCCTGGATTGTGAGCACAACGGGTACGCAAGAGCTTCCCGTGCTAACGAAACCCCAGCTCGCAGATACAATTTTGGACTTGCTTCAAAATTTGTAAAAAAGTTCTTGCACAAGTCTAAAGTTTCGGGTTAATATACTCCCTGTTGCGAGCGAGAGCAGAGCAACAAACAAAAGCTTCGGGACGTGGCGCAGCTTGGTAGCGCACTTGACTGGGGGTCAAGGGGTCGCTGGTTCGAATCCAGTCGTCCCGACCAGAAGTTTGCAGGTCAGGCACCTAGTGCCTGACCTTTTTTGTTTTAAGCAATTGCTTAATTTTGATTAAGCAACAGGACGCCAAAATCTAGCTGCGCGATATTCGCTTTTTGCGGTTACTTGCGTGTTTTGCACACGCTTGAGCCGATTTATTAACGCGATGTGAATCTACATACGCGTAGCTGGTATACAGTCGAGTACAGGCTGTATTTATCGCGGCGATTTACATAGGTATAGCGACTGTAACGAACAAGCGTGTCGCTGTATTTATTCCAGTAGTTCACTTGATCGGTGGACAAGTGGGCTGTTGCAACGAAACGCCAAGCAGGATGGGCTCTATACGAGGACGCCGCAGAGGTAATGGCGGGGGAGTGCGGCAGGCGCTCTGAGAGCCGCTGTATGACCCCATTTCTCCTCAAACCGATAACCTGTGCTATGAACCTCAAACCCCTTCGTTCTGCTGCTAAAAGAAAGGCCCGCGCAGGATAGCGCGGGCCTTTATCCATATGTCAGCTTATAGGACAAACTGTCTAGAAACACCAAGCGGGAAACACGAAGTCGGTTGCCGTGTAGCCGTGGTTGCTCCAGTCACCGTTGCTATGGACATAGCGGAAGTACTGGGAGCCATCCAGACATACGGAGCGAGTCCAGTGGCTAGAGCCGGACGAAGCCCCGGAAAATTTTTCCTGCGTCACGCCCTTGAAGGCGTAATACTCGTACTGGGAGCCGTCGGACTGGAGGTGCCCATTGGCCTGGAGGTTTCCGTAGACCTCGGTCGTCGAGAGCAGGAAGACCTTGTCGGTCGTGGCCGTCACGGTGCCGGGGTATGTGTCCAACTTGTTGTCGGTCATTTTCGTGACGGCTTTCGCCCTAGATTGGATCTCAGCCGGCAGGAGCGCCCAGAGGTCGCCGGAGTTGAGGCGGCCGCGCAGCTCGGACTGCTCCCATCCGCCGAAATTGTAATATGAGTCACTCATGCGCTGCTTGCCCATTGCGCCGTTGGTCGCCTCAAATGTGAGTCCCACCTTGCCGGTGCCGTCCGCGAGGTCGTCGTGGTTGATGCCGACGATGCGGTACTCGAGCGTCTCGCTGTCTCTTATACA
>CABSMZ010000210.1 GCA_902478875.1 uncultured Collinsella sp. | reverse complement strand
CGTCGGCAGCGTCAGATGTGTATAAGAGACAGCGGTCATCAGTTTCGATAAGTGCTATATCGAGGTCAACGAGTATCCGCGTGCCGACCATGCGACCATTGTGTGGACTGCAGACGGTCACCGTGAGGAGGTCCACTCTGGCACCGAGGCCTACGCTCTGTGCTACGAGATGGCCGACCTGGAGAAGGCCGTTGCCGGCGATGATTCGAAGCGCGAGCTTCTGGGCTATGCTTCTGATGTTATGGAGCTGATGACCAAGCTCCGCGCCGACTGGGGAGTCGTGTACCCCGAGGAGGAGTAAGCGATGCTTGCGGAAGATAGGCTCAACGCGATCGTGACGATGGTGCAGCAGGCCGGCTCGGTTACCGTGCCGGAGCTTGCTGAAGCCCTGGGCGTGACGGCGTCTACCATTCGGCGCGACCTGCAGGCGCTCGACCGTGCACACCGTATCGCCAAGGTGCACGGAGGCGCGACGAGTCTGGAGCGTGCGCACGTGACGCGCGACCTGACGATCAGCGAGCGCAGTGATCTCCATAACGACGACAAGGAGCGTATCTGCGCCCGTGCGGCGGCGCTGGTGGAGCCCGATAGCTTTGTGTATATCGATTCGGGCTCCACGACCCTCAAGCTCATCGAGCATCTTCCGCATCTCGACGGCGTCACCTATGTGACCGATTCTGTGCTCCATGCTCAGCATCTCGCCCTGCGCGGTATGCGCACCGTGGTGCTGGGCGGCGAACTCAAGCCCGAGACCGAGGCGCTCGTTGGCCCCGATGCTTTGGCAACCCTGGACCGCTATAACTTCAACTGCGGCTTTTGGGGTTCCAATGGCATCGCCGCCGAGCAAGGTCTCACCACACCGGATATCGAGGAAGCGCAGGTCAAGCGTATCTCGATGCGCCATACGGCTAAACGCTTCGTAATCTCGGACGCCAGTAAATTTGGCATGGTGGCGCCCGTCAAGTTTGCGGACTTCCGCGACGCAACGATCATCACTACGGGCGAGGTGCCCGCCAAGTACCAGTCGATGGACAACGTCATCACGGTCTAGCGATGGGACAAGGCCAAAACCACCACAAAGGTGCCTGTCCCCATTGTGGTGGTTTAGGGCTCCCAGGGGCAGGGGGCTTCGATGTGGATGTGCTCGCCGGTTACGGGATGCGTGAAGGACACGCTGTGGGCGTGGAGCATCAGGCCGCAGGGACGCGGCGTGCCGTAGAGCTCGTCGCCTACCAGGGGATGACGCTCGCTCGCCAGGTGCACACGGATTTGGTGTTTGCGGCCGGTGAGCAGCTCGACATCGATATACGAGCGTGTGGGCAGGCCACGACGGCTCTTAAGACGCTTGAGCACCTTCACGCGCGTCTGAGACGGCTTGCCGCTGGCGCCAACGCGCATCTTGCGGCTATCGTGACGGTCGCGGGCGATGGGCTTGTCGATGAGCTTTTCGTCCCAGTCGATCTTGCCCTCGGCGAGCGCGAGGTAGTGCTTTTCGAAAGCGTGGTCGATGACCATCTGGTCAAAGGCAGGCTGCGTCTGGTTGTCGAGCGAGAACAGCACCACGCCGGTGGTGTCGCGGTCCAGGCGGTTGAGCGGCTGCATGTCGGTCGCGGCAAAGCCGTCGCCCATCGCCAGCAGCAGGTCGCTGGCGTAGTCGGTGAGTGTGCGCTCGCCGGTGCCATCGCCGTGGACGATTATACCGGCAGGCTTGTCGATGGCCATGAGCCAAGCGTCGCAGTAGAGGACTTGAGGTTCTTCGTTCACGTGTAAGCCTTTCAGTTAGCTAATTCCCACAAACATGCAGCCCGAGGTCGCCCCGCGCAGACGGGCGGCGGGCTTACGGCCGGCTTGCGCGGCCTCGACGGCGCGACGAACGCGGGCGACGGCACGGCCCACCTCATCCGTCTCGAGCAGCGTTCCGTCTACCATGAGACGACGGACGCCGGCGTCGAGCAGCTGTGGTACCTGCGGTGTGAGGTCGATGGGGTAGGCATCGTACAGGCGCGAGCGGCCGTGGATGTCGGTACGCACCGGCATGACCTTGCCGTCGATATTCTTGAGCGACAGCTTGCGGGCGCGCAGACGGCAGTTGGCGCAATCGTGGATACAACCGTTGGCCACCTGCAGGATGCAGTGCTCGCTCGTCATAACGCGCGGGCGGCCGAACACGGTGATGCCCAGCGCTGCGGGCGCGGAGGTGCCAAGCGAGATAATCTCGTCGAGCGTGATCTCGGGCGAGAGCCAAAACGCTCCGGCCCCGCGCCCGGCGAGTGCCTCCATGCAAGGCGTGTTGTGCACGGGCAGGCAGGATCGAATCTCGGCCGTGGCACCAACTTGGGCGGCCAGGGCGAGCTCAGAGATGTTGCCAATAGCGACCGTGGCACCGGCAACAATCCACGGGTCGACGCGCTCGTGGTCGACGGCGCGGCAGACCTCGTCGAGTACGGGCACAATGCCCTGCTCAAACGCATCGGCGGGGGAGACACCGGCGGTCTCGAGCGCGTCGGTGGCCATGTAGATGCGC